>JBIIHY010000114.1:0-8681 GCA_044235305.1 Bdellovibrionota bacterium | reverse complement strand
CACATCGCGACAGTGTACGAGGTCTCCAAACACGCGTCCGGGGCCTACCGAGGGTAGTTGATCTTTGTCGCCAACGAGTATCACCGTGCACCGCGGTGGAATCGCTGCAAAGAGGTCTCTCGCTAGCAAGATATCAACCATCGAAGCTTCATCGATAATGATAGCGTCATATGGAAGGGTATTCTTCTCGTTAAAGACGAAGTTGTTCAGCATCGGGTCAAATTTTAAAAGCCGATGAATGGTGCTCGCCGGAGCAGAGCACACCTGTGACATGCGTTGGGCGGCACGCCCTGTTGGAGCCGCCAGCGCATACGACATACCGGTCTGTTCAAAGAGGATGGTGAGCGCTTTGATGATAGTTGTCTTTCCGCATCCGGGGCCGCCGGTGATAATTAAGAAACCGTAGCTTCCGGCTGATTCAACTGCGACTTTTTGCTCCGGTGACAGTGATACCCCCAGGGCGCTCTCGGCTGCGCTTATGCAGGAGTTTATAACGGTTGGATCGAGGGCGTTCTTTTTTTGCGTCCGAGAGCGCTCAGATACAAAGTGAGCAACTGACTCCTCGGCGCGGGCGTACGACTTAAGAAATATACCGCCCTCAAAGGTAGTGAGGTGGTCGTTTGTTAGGAGGTAGGTGAGGTGCTCGCCAAGCATCCCACCGTCCTCAATTCCTAACAGCATGCGCGCGCGTTCAATCAGCGCTTGCTGAGAGAGGTAGCAGTGTCCCTCGTCGGAGGCGCTTTCGAGGGCGAAGTAGAGACCGGCCTGGAGTCTAACAGCAGAGTCGATGGCGATACCCACGTTGCGTGCAATCTGGTCTGCTTTTTGGAACCCGATTCCGCGAATCTCTCGAGCAAGGGCGTACGGATCGCTCTTTATGGTGTGCAGTGTGCGCCCCTTAAAGCGCTCATAGATCTTCGCAGACAGATTAGGGGAGATGTTGTGCTCTACGAGGAACTGCAATATCTGATCAAAGTCGCTCTGCTGCACCAGAGCGAGCGAGATAGCGTCTGCTTTTTTCTTACCAACGCCTGGAATTTTTGCTGCTTTCTCTGGCTCGTTTCTGAGTACCTCAAGTGCGGAGCTTCCTAGTTCATTAACAATTCTCTCTGCGGTCTTCTTTCCGATGCCGGTTATGAGACCGCTTGAGAGGTAGCGCTGTATGCCGGCGGCGGTTGACGGGGGTGTTTCGGTTAAAGATGTGAAGGTAAACTGCTGGCCAAATTTGGGGTGCGTAATAAATGAGCCAGTCATCGTCACGTAGGCCCCAACTCGGGCTTGGGGTGAGATTCCAACTGCGGTGGTAAGCTCTTTATCACCCGAGTCGGGCTCGACCTGAAGAACAGAGTAGCCGTTATCGCTGTTGCGAAACGTAATCCGTTTTACAACCCCACGCAGCACCGTTGAGTGGGGCTCTGCTTGTCGTCGACCCGGCAGATCTCGCATTATCAATCGCTCCGTCTCATCAGCAGCCAGTCAAGTGATTTAAGGCATCTGCCTCACCAGGTTGGTGGGTGCAAAAAAACTGAAGGATATCTCTAGATTGCATACTTAACGTCACGCTAGCAGATAGAGATTTAAATTACCAAGCCCTTGTTGTTAAAAAGGGGGGCGAAGAGCTTGATTTCATTCCGAAGTTTGCGTAAAACTCCTCCGGTCGTTCTATTGCGCTAGTAGCTCAGTTGGTAGAGCAGGAGACTCTTAATCTCTTGGTCGGGGGTTCGACTCCCTCCTGGCGCACCATTTTACCGCTTAATTTCACGGTAAGATATCAGCTTAAAATTCCCTAAGCTCGGTCGTATTGCTGCTTGCAGCACTCATCTCAACACAGTAAAAATCCAGTAATTAAAACTCGTCCCCAAGGGTGGTGTTATGAAGATTCTGGTCATTGGAGCAACAGGAACGATAGGAATGGCTGTGACTAACGTCCTATCGGGTAAACACGAGGTTGTTGCAGCTAGCCGCTCTAAATCCCAAGTAAACGTTGATATCGCTAGCATCGAATCTATCAAGTCGATGTACAAGAAAGTTGGAAAAGTGGATGCCGTCGTAAGTCTGGCCGGAACTGCTGTGTTTCGACCACTCGCATCGCTCAGTGATGCTGACTTCGAAGAGAGTCTCCACAATAAGTTGATGGGTCAGGTGAATCTCGTTCGGTACGGAATCGATTACGTGCGCGATAAAGGGCAGTTTGTACTAACAAGCGGTATACTAAGCCGCTTTCCGATGCCTGGAGGCGTAACCTTCAGCATGACAAACGCGGCCCTTGAAAGCTTCGCGCGTGCTGCTGCGATTGAGATGCCACGTGGTGTAAGAATTAATGTGGTAGCTCCTGGTTGGGTGACTGAGACCCTGGTTGCACTCAAGATGGACCCCTCGCAGGGGATTCCGGCCGCTGATGTTGCACAGAAGTACGTAGCGGTAATAAATAGCTCTATGACGGGCGCTGTTATCGACGCTGCTCACACAGCAGCGCAGTAAAGGAAATAGCGGCAACCCGGCCTGAGGTTGCTAGCCCCTACCTAAGCCGCGCTTCATTAAGCAGTACGAGAGATGCTCGACCAGTTTTGCTACACTTAAGGGTTTTATCACGACTGCTGTGATTCCCAGTGTTTGAGCTCTTTGAATATTATCTGCCGCTGGGTCGTTGGTAACTAGCATAAAATCTGCATTCTGATTGAAAGATCCCGAGCGAATGGCTTCGAGCAGGTCGAGCCCCGTACCCATTCGTAGATGCAAGTCACTTATGACTACGTCAACGTGATGTCCGCGGATGATGTTCATCGCACCAAAGAGGGTGTTGGCGGTATAGAGTTTCTTTGACTTCGCCCCTAGTGAACGCAACAGTGAGCAGAGTACGTCTGATGAGCATCGTACATCATCCACAATAAGAAACGAGAGCGTTGGGACCAGCTCTAGTACCTCCGCCTCGACGAGAGGACGGTCGTTTGCAGGAGAGATAGCTGTGATCGGGGGTGAACTGTTTGCCGTCGCTCCGGCAGAGCAAGGTGTTGTCGTATGAGTCTCTACCGCTCCAGGGCCAGTTTGGCCGAACAGAGGCCCCGCCCGTCTCGGTGATCTAAAATAGTCCGTCACTCTATCAACTACCCTCCTGCAGGGGCGCTTGACGCTCGCTGCCACTTCGGTAAACGGCTGCAAAGTAGTTAAGCTTTAGAGTTTGGAGCTACTCGCGGTAACTCATCAAAGAAGTCAATATGTAGCACCGAAAAAAAAGTGAAAATGAATCGCATTTTCCCGATTTCTCTAGCGAGAAAGCTTGGTTATATTCGCCGAGCTATGTCGGTCGCAGAGATACAAATTACGGAAAACCAGTCGCTAGACCTCTCGTCTGACCCGCTGCTCGCGTTGCCGCAGAATCCTGAGCGTAGCTCACTTAAAGATGCGTTTCCCAATCGTGGTCTCGGAGATGTAGTTGTTTTGCGAGAGCTACTCACTGGAGCAACAGATCTCTCGTCGCTCTCTCCTCAGATAATCAAAGGAGCGTTGGAGCAAGGTGGATGGTATCACGTAAATCCCTTCCGTAGTGCGCTGATTCGCTCTTTACAGATACCTGCTGGCTCGCGAGTGCTCGAGGTGGGATGTGGGGGTGGCTCGTTGACGCGCTACCTTGCTGAGCAAGGCTATGAGGTGGTTGCCGTAGAGATAGATCCAGAGCTTGCTGAATGTGCTCGGATTCGGTGCCAGGGATTTGCAAATGTAGAGGTGATAACTGGATACCTTGAAGACGCGCTGCATTGCAGTAAGTTTGATTTCGTTGTCTGTATCGATCCGACATTTGCCCGCAGTGATTATTTTGAGCCGGGTCTCCAGATCCTGTCGCTTTGCAGGCGAGTTTTAAAGACAACAGGAACGCTACTCCTTTCGCTTGCAAATCCGTTGCACGCTCCGGGAGGTGCTCATGTAGAGCCATCTCCCGATCATGTGCGTGGGGTGGGGACCCATCTTGAGTCGCTGCGCCAAGCTCTCTTGAGTGCTGGCTTTATGGATCTGCAGCCGCTGATGACCTTTCCTCACCATGCCGCTCCCCGTCTAATCGTTGAGCCTAAGGCGGCCAGGGAGCAGGGGAGCGAGTGGCTCTCTCGTTTGAAGGATCTCTATCAATGCTCTGACTCCTCAGAGCGGGAGCTTGAGGGGTGGTGGCAAGCTATTTACGACGAGCAGCTTGAAGTTGCTTTTGCACCTGGATGGCTGGTGCTCGCGCATGCCCATCACGTTCACTCTACCGCGTGGAGTGGGTGGGGAGCGAAGACGTTTGACGCAGTGGTATCGACTGATGAGGCGCCAGCTAAAGACAACGGCCGAGGCGTTGTGGTGACTGGTTTGCCGCTTGGTTGTAGCAATTTGGTGCGCAGCGTACAGCGAGCTTCTCAGCCGACGTTGAGCTCAGTGCAAGATTACAAGCACTCTTTGATGGCCGCTGATGATCGCATCGATACCTTGATGGAGCGAGAATCAAACTTAAAAGAGAGTCTGCACGAATCGCAGAAGCGATTTTCAACCGCGCTGTTTCACGAGCAGGAGGCACGTCGCGTGCGCGAAGCTGAGCTTGATCTAGTCTTAAAACAGTACCACTCTGTTGGCGCGATGTGTCACGACATGCGCGAGGAGGGGCGTAAGCTTCAGACGATGGTTGATGAGGTATCAAAGCGGTACGCAGCTTCCGAAGCCTGGGCCGCTGCATTGGCAGCCCGTGTGGGAGAGAGCGAAGCCGAGTTGGCGCAGGTAAAGTCTTCTCGATTGTGGCGCTGGGTGAGTGCCGTGCGGGCGCTTGTTAGGCGATAAGTTTTCGATAGCGGGTTCCTATGCCCGGGGTGTACGCTAGAGCGCCAAGTAATGGCGCGCCTACCTCCTCGTGTTTCCTTCCCGCGTTTTCTCAGAGACAGCGCGGTAAAAAGCTGTACCGGATATGATTTTAAATCAGAGTGGTTACCGTAATTAGTCCGGCAAGTTACACTGCTTTTGGAGCGGCTTTCTGTGGCGCCGCGCTTAAGCTTTTATGTTTTTAAAACATATCCCCCTCCAAGATAGCTCAAGTTGTATTGACCACCTGCCGTTTCTAGTATATTTCTATACTCGCACTAAGCAAGAATGGTGGTGATAGTGATGATAACGGTTATGGATGCAGGAGCTACTAAGGATAGTAAAGCGGGCGCTAGCCCTCAGACTCGACTGGCGATAGGTTCCGGCCTAGCCGTGGAGTCTGTAGCGGTACACGCCGAGCACCGAATCGATAGCGCTAAGGCTCTTGGAAAGCCCCCGACCTCACCTCTGGTGCTACTCAAAACCCTGCGCAGGTTATCGCCGACGGTCATGGAGGGATTGTTGAGTCACCTAAGTGGAGGGGCGCTCCTTGTCGCAGGGCTTGCATACGGGTTGAGGGTGCCGATTGAGGCCTTAAGGTGTTTGCAGTTGCGAGATATCCACGGTGGCGGCAAGAGTCTAGAGATCGATGGTAAAAGGTACGCAGTGCCGGCGATCTTAGTTGAAGATCTAAGGGAGTTTGTTCAGGGTCGCGTGTGTGGTTTTGAGGCAACAACTTCTGTCTATCGACGTGACCAAGCTCTCTTTAGCGGAGAAGCTTTTGAGTCGCTTAATCAACACGTGGCACATTGTATCTCACGCGGGGGCTGGAATTGGTTGCATCCTGAATGTGCAGAGCTTTTTGGTGGTTTCGTATCAGAGAGGTTCATTTCAATCTGTTTGGTTTTTCTCAGTAAGGCTCACTCAAAGCATGTGCCCCTTATTGCTCCGGTCCCTAAGAGGGGAGTCGGGGCTAAAAGAGTAGCAGGGAAGGGTAAGAGGCAAGCTCCCCCACCTAGCGCACTAACTCCGCTTGACCTTCTCGATAAGGGGCCCCGCATAGTTCGCCGAGCACGTTCTGGGACGATAGCCGCGTACTATCTGTGGAGGGTTTGTGGTGAGTAAGATGTTCTGCTTCGCGCAAGGCTACGCAGAACAGGGAATTGGAGCCGATATGAGGTGCGGCTCAGTTGCTAGGTGGATGCTGTTCGATGAAGCGTGTTTGCGTAACGGGCGACGGGTATGATGATTTTAGTGGTTGAGCACAGATTATTCACACATCGCTTGGTAACTAACGAATTTCTGCCGTGTTCAAATCTCTTAGTTAAAGAACGCGGAGCTTACAATACAAGGCGCGGAGAACGCGGATAATTCAGATAGGGTTTGTTCTAAACCTTCCGCGAACTCCGCGCCCTCTGCGTTAATTAAACAAAAAGTGACGCTGTCTGCCACGATTGTTCCCACGGACGATTTATGACGACCAACAATCCGCTCACATAAAGCTCTTGCTCAACACTCTATCAGGATAGTCAGTAAAGACGCCATCTACCCCTAACGAGTACATAGCGAGTAGATCATTTGAGTCGTTGACGGTGTAGGTAAAGAGTTTGAAGCCGTTTTCGTGCACAACGGTAACATCATCCGCGCGGAGATTTCTGAACTTAAGGTGGATGGAGTATGCCCCTATCTGTTGAGCAAGAGCTATTGTGTCAGGCGTTAGTTGGCGAGAGAGAACTCCAGTGGGGATCTCAGGGATGAGTCTGTGAAATTCTAAAAGCTCCTCTTCTAAAAATGATGATATGAGAAACTCTTCTGCTCTCCAGCCGTTCAGTAGCTCCGCTCCAACGACTGCTGCCGTCGCAACTCCTGAACCTCTCCCTTTAAGCTCTATCTGAGCACATGCTTTTCCTCTAAGAAGTGCCAGCGTTTCGCGCAGCAATGGAATTTGGCACCGCTTGTGCACTTGCAGAGAGCGCACAAAGTCGAGAGATTGCTCTTCAATGCTGCCCTCAATTCCAGTCAGACGGTTAAGCGTAGCATCGTGAAACACTACTGGTGTGCTTTCAACTACACGCACGTCAAATTCAATCCACCCAGCGCCAAGCTCGATCGCCTTAGAGAAGCTCTCTATCGTATTCTCAGGTGCATACCCGGACGCGCCGCGGTGGGCGATACACAGGAATTCCTTGGATTCAGGGAGTGTAGTCATGGGTAGCAATAAAACTATGATACCGCCTACTCTCTCATTTGCACACTGATAACGTCAAAATTCAGGATCATAGCGCTGGATTGCTGCGTTCGCTGGTGGTCAGTTCTTACTTGGCCGGTATCTGGGCACGGTGATACAATAGAGGAGCTGGGTACGATGTACCCCTGCGATAGGTTCTCGGAGATCAACGCCGCCCCCTCGTATGCATAGTTTGAATTCAAATGTAGATCTCTTTCCTCACGGACGATGGCTCGTGTGTAAGCCCGTGGACTATGACGTCCGTTATAAGATCAATCCTTGGATGGATCCATCGCGGGTGCCAGATAAGGTAAAAGCAGCCGTACAGTGGAACAATCTGCATCACCATCTGCTGCGACTCGGGGCGTGGCTTGAGTATGTAAAGCATGAGGATGGTCTCCCCGATATGGTCTTTACTGCCAACGCCGGTTTAGTGGTGGGTAAGACGGTTGTGCTCTCTCGTTTTAGGTACGCTGAGCGCAAGGGCGAAGAGCGATTCTTTCGCGAGTGGTTTGAGGCGCGTGGATATACCGTGCTGACGGTAAGTAGCGGAGATTTTGAAGGGGAAGGGGATGCTCTTTATGCAGGCGAGACCCTTTTTTGCGGATACGGATTCAGGTCAGATGTATCAGTGTGCGATGAGCTGAAGGCACACCTAGATGTGAAGAAAATAGTTGCTGTAAAGTTGGTTGATCCACGTTTTTATCACCTCGATACCTGCTTCTGTCCCCTGACTCCAAGGCTTGCTCTGATCTATCCCGGGGCGTTCTCTCCGGAAGATGTTGAAAAGCTGGAACGTGAAATTGAATTGATCCGTGTTCCAGAGAGTGATGCCCTGCAGTTTGTTTGTAATGCCGTGGTTCTTGGTACCAATGTAGTAGTGCCGGCGGGGTGTCAGGAGACCTATAATCTGCTCTCGCAGCGCGGGTACACTTCGTATCCTGTTGAGCTCTCCGAATTCATCAAAGCCGGAGGTGCTGCAAAGTGTCTCTCGTTGCGCCTCGATCAGAAGATTTAATTGGCTCCAGATTAAAACAGGCTTTTACATAGCGGCGGTGAAATAACACCCTATGATTATATGGGTAGACCTACTCGTTTCCCTCTTACATACTGCCGTGAGGTAGTAGTCCCACGCATGTTCGTTTTTGTGGGCTGTAGTGGGCTTGTTGGTGCCGTTATGTAGGCGTGTCACCCAGCCAGTCCATTTCTTATTAAGGGAGATAGTATGAACAAACTAGTAACCGAATTTATCGGAACATTCTTTTTGGTGCTCACCATTGGGTGCACCGTTATTGGCGCAGCGCCCGGGGTTATTGCTCCGCTCGCAATCGGTGCGGTTCTGATGGTGATGGTATTTGCAGGTGGTCACGTTTCGGGGGCACATTACAACCCAGCGGTCACTCTCGCTGTTACACTTCGCGGTCGCTGTAACGCTTCAGATGCCGTTGGTTACATCGTTGCCCAGGTTCTTGGTGCTGCAGCCGCAGCGTTCGCAGTTGGTGTGCTGAAAGAGGGTGTCCCAGTACAAGCTGGCTCGATCGATATCACCAAAGCGTTTCTCGCAGAGTTTCTCTTTACCTTTGGATTAGCGTACGTAGTGCTTAACGTGGCCACCGCTAAAGGAACTTCAGGT
>JBIIHY010000124.1:0-8272 GCA_044235305.1 Bdellovibrionota bacterium | reverse complement strand
ATCGAGCCCTCTGCTTCCGTAAGAGCCGACTTGCAGTCCATCATGCCTGCGCCAGTCATCTCACGCAGACGCTTAATTAATTCGCTTGTTACCTGTGACATACGAAATACTCCCCTGTATTAGAAAATCGATACTATCTTTGCACGCCGACCAAGCAGCGCGGCCAGCCACCCCCATCTTACCGAAGGTCTGACCGCAACCTGATCTGCGTGCTCGTTAAACCTTAGGCTACGGCAACGCCACTCTCGGCCGCTGGAGCGATATGAGCGCCATTAGTGTGCTCGCTGTGCTTCTCAGCTCCGTTGTCAGCACCATGCTTTGCGCCACCACCTGGGAAGCGAGCCTGGTAGATAGCACGCCCTTCGTTAACGGCATCAGCTGCCGCTGAAAGGAAGAGCTGAATCGTGCGCGTTGCATCGTCGTTTGACGGAATCGGGAACGCGATTCCATTTGGATCAGCATTCGTATCAACGAGTGCCACAACCGGAATATGAAGACGGTTAGCCTCGGCTATAACGATAGCCTCCTTCACGATATCAACGACGAAGATGACATCCGGCGTCTTCTTCATGTTTCTAATTCCACCAAGATTCGCTTCGAGCTTCTCAACCTGTCGGCTGATATCAAGGCGCTCCTTTTTGGTGATTCGAATCTTAGTATTCTCCTGCGCTGCATCGGCGAGCAGGTTTTCAAGCTTACGCATACGCTCGATTGAGTTTTTGATTGTTTGGAAGTTACTTAAGCATCCACCCAACCACCGTGAAGCAACGTAGAATGCTCCACAACGCGTTGCCTGTTCACGTACGATGTCCTTGGCCTGCTGCTTAGTTCCAACGAAAAGCACGTTACCGCCGAGCGAAACTCTATCAACGATATACTTACGCGCCATCTCCCAACGCTTCAGCGTGAGATCAAGATTGATAATATGAACTCCGTTGCGTGCTCCGAAAATGTACGGGAGCATCTTTGGGTTCCACCGTTGTGTTTGGTGACCGTAATGAGCGCCTGCATCCATCAGAGCTTTGATAGTGATGGGAGCGCCTACTTCTACACCCTGTCGGGCCGAATCTTGAGCAGTTGTCATTGTATTTATCCTTGTCCTTTGTTGTCTTAGTTTGTCCTCCCCGCCGGAACCACCAAATACAAGCTGCAAGGTCCCGACAGGGAACCAGCAAACGTAAAAGGCACCAAGACCCTAGCGGGTGCGAAAAATGTCGCGGGGTTATATCACTTTACACCGGCTCTTGCCAAGAAGCGACAACCTCTAGCTACCCACCCAACCCCCATAACGCAAGCGCTTGTTTTTATTAACAATAAAAACAAAAGCTCCATGCAGCGCGACTAAGGTTCCCGGTCCTGTTAGAATGACGCCATGCAAAAACTAATACACACCATCTTGGATTATGCCCCTGGCGACCTAGCGGTTGCTGAAGTTGTTTCAGCTCTAGCTGCACAGATTCCACCGGACTACCACTGGCACATCACCTCAGTTGCCAGCTTTGATACTATCTCCACCGGGTTTGCCCTTGCTCAACTCGGTCTTCAGGGAGAGAACCTGCGCCCCAGAGACACCTTAATATACGCCAACTGCGCTCCCCGAAAGGACCGTCGCGAAGCCCGCGCAAACAATGAAGGCGAAGGATTTGTCTACGGCGTGCTCTCCAGTGGAGTGCGCGTAATGGCGGTAAACTCAGGCTACTCGCTATCATTTGTGCGCGAAAATCTGACCCATTTGTGGGGTACAGCAGTTGATAAAGGCGGTTCGCAGTTTCGCTCGCGAGACAACTTTCCCCAAGCCGTTGGCCGCGCCGCACGGGGTGAAATTGACTTCCTCACTGAGAGCTTAAATCCTGTTGACGTCATCCCCGAGCCACCGCGCTCCGCCGTCGCATACGTTGATTCTTTTGGAAACCTGAAGACTACCCTGCGTCAAGGGGACGCCGAGCTTTCGGAGCTGTCCCCCGGACAAAGAGTTGCGGTAGTGATCAACGACGTAGAGATGGCAGCCACCGTGGCGGCCGGCAGCTTTAACGTGCAGGAAGGAGATATCGCCCTCGCGCCCGGCTCAAGCGGTCACGACAGAAAATATTGGGAGATATTTCAGAGGGGTGGCTCGGCGTGGCATACCTACAAGAAGCCTCGACCCGGGGCAAAGGTTACTCTTAGGGTGTAAAACCTCTAGGTCCAGCGCTGGTATAAAACAGTATCAACAAGTTAGAGGACCCAATCCTTGGTAACCGCTTGAAAAAGTAGTCGCCCTTCCTAAAGCGCGGCCACAATTAGGTCGACCCTATGTACTGCTGAAAAGTACAGCTCCCTGCTGCAGGTAACGCATTAGCTGGGGGCGCCCGAGGGGAAGTATGGAGCTCGACCAACTCGATGCACTTATAATCGATCCAGACCCTGCATCACGCATGCGACTGAAGCAGGCTACCTCGACGCTTCATGAATTCCGACATGTGCGGCTAGAGTTCTCTTTGCAACGCGCACTTGCTGAGATTAAAGAAAATTTGGCGTGTAACATCATCTTCATTTCGCAAACCTTTGAGCCGGAGCAGTCCGCCGCTTTCGTAAAAGCTGCAAAGGAGACGAAGAACGGTCAATACAGTGCCTACGTGCTGGTCGTGGACGGCAAACGACAAAAGAGAACTGAAGTTGCTAGTGATGTCTCAAACGGAATGGATGGTATTCTCTTTCAACCTTTCTCTGTTGAGGCACTCAGAGAAGCGACCGAGCTGGCGCAAAAGATTCGCGGAACAAGTGGCGTAAATCGACTTAAAGCCTCCAAGCACCTACTGAGCGAGGCTATTACCCCCTCTCTTGATAAGATTACCGACCTCTTTCTTGAGGGTAAGAAGAGTGACTTAATTCGAGCGGACCTGCGCATAATTCTGCGAGCCCTTATGGCATCATGCGATGGTAAAAAAGATGAGTATTTTGACCACCTCGTTCAGTTGTTTGATAAAGTCCCCCCGCCTGCTCCGCCCAAGGACTCTGATTGGTCGCTTGCGGCTCAGAAGAAGAGGCGCAAACTGGAGGAAGAGATTGCAGAACGGCTGGCTGCCGAAGAGGCGGCTGCTGCTATCGCACAGGAGGCCGCACAAAATCAGAAGAAAGGTGGCTACTTTACCCCAACCAGACGGCGGAAGTAGGAGCTATACCTGCCTCGTACGGTAGTCCTTTATCGCTTACACGCACTTATCAGGAACGCTCAACAACCTCACGGAAACGACGCATCGCTTGATCTCCTTGTGTTCCGAGCTTGACGCTCCACTCATTCACATACAACTCCACATGCGACCACAACACTTTGTCTGACAATTCGCGAGCATAACGTCGCATGGTGACCACAACTTCATCGCGATGCTCGTAGCCGTAACGAATAGAATCGCGCACAAGGTTCGTAAAAATATCTTGAGTTTCCTCGGATATCGCGCGCGATGCAACAATACACCCTAGTGGCAGTGGCGCGTTGTATCTCTGTTCCCACAGTTGCCCAAGGTCTGCGACCAACTTCAACCCGTGCTCCTGATAGGTAAAGCGACCTTCATGAATAACAACGCCGTAATCAGCGCGCCCCTCGGCAAGTGCGGGCATAATCTCAGAAAATACTGTGTGAGAGACGGAGCCGTGTGATGAGAGAAAATGTCTAAATAAAAGCGCCGCGGTGGTTTCTTTCCCAGGCAAGAGAATTCTCGCTCCTTGAGCATCCAGCGGTGGAGCATCAGCGGAGGATACTAGGAGTGGCCCGACACCAAAACCAATCGCAGCACCAGCATCAACGAGACGGTATGCATCGCGAGCTACGATGGCAGCTACAGAGCTTGCTTTTGAAAAATCGAACTGCCGTCGAGAAAGAGCCGAATTAAGCTCCTGAATATCGAGTAGCTGTACGTCAAATTCAAAGCCACGCATATCGATCTTTCGTTCGAGTATAGCGTGAAACATGAAGGTATCGTTAGGACAGGGTGAGATTCCGAGCTTGAATCGCATATAGGCCCCTAAAGAAATCGCTCTGCCAATACGAAGAAGAAAAGCATGACGCTCGCTGCACCGTTCCGAGTAAAAAAAACTCCGTCTATGCACGACACCCCACGACGCGCTACGGCGATATGTTGACTTGCGAGGAGCACCGAGAAGACTACTACCCCTAGGGAGTAAAAGAACCCAAGACCACACTCGGCTCCAAATAGAAGTAGTGCCCCAACGGCAAACGCATGTAGCAGCGAAGCAACACCACGCGCAACCGTAAGCCCCCAACGACTCGGCACGCTAAAAAGTCCCTGTGAGCGGTCAAACTCAATATCCTGACAGCTATAGAGGATATCAAACCCAGCAACCCAGAACAGCACAGCAGCCATCAGCGGAACTGGCAACCACGACCACTCAGCGGTAAGAGCGTACCATACACCACCTGGTGCAAGCGCAAGCGCAACACCAAGCACAAAATGACACAGGGCCGTATACCTCTTTAGAAACGAGTACCCCAGCAGCACGAGCAAAACGAGCGGTGTCATAACAAGACAATGTACTCCGAGCCACCACGCAGCACCCAGAAACGTAAGTACACCGGCACCACACAGCATCAGCGCCTCACGGCGCGATACACTTCCAACTGGTAACTCGCGCCCTTGCGTGCGGGGATTCTTAGCATCGAGCCGTGCGTCAACTAGTCGATTAAATGCCATCGCAGCTGTTCGAGCTGCGACTACACACACAACAAGCGCTGCCAGTTGATAGATAGACACAGCGCGATCTCTGCTAACAACCAGCACCATCATGAGAGCAAACGGTAATGCAAAAATAGAGTGCGAAAATGCTACAAGGCTCCCAAGCTGGTGAAACCTATCCTGCAAACGGTGCAGCATCTGCTGCGCTGCACTAGCTATCATGTGAAGTAGGCTCTCTCCACCGTTTACCTAGGGAGTTCTCAATCCCCATACTGTCTAGGATGCGCATCACAAACTGATCAACTAATTCACTAACACTCTGCGGCTTGTTGTAGAAACCAGGCATCGCTGGAACAATCTTGACCCCATTGCGACTCAAAGTGAGCATATTTTCCAGGTGAATTGACGATAGAGGACTCTCGCGCGGGACGACGATAAGTTGTCGCCCTTCTTTGAGCGTTACGTCCGCTGCACGATGGACGAGGTTCGATGGTACGCCGTGGGCGATTGCACCCAGTGTGGACATCGAACAAGGAACAACCACCATCCCATTAGCACGCATCGACCCTGACGCAATCCGCGCACCAATATCACGCGGATTGTAAAAGTGAACATTCTCTCCAGGTCTAGAGAAGAGACTTTGGTAACTTAGGTTAGAAGCGCTGAGTGAAATACCCTCTTCATCGTGCAAAACTCGAAGCGCTGACTCGGAAAATACAACGTGCACTTCGCGAACAAGCGTGGGTAAAACATCGAGGAGCCGTATACCATATCGAAGTCCACTAGCGCCGGTTAGGCCTACTACCCACACGCTCTCTTTGGAATTGCTCATAGTGTCTCCTTCGGCTTGCTAGCAAGATACAGAAATGCAACGCCTCCAAACAATGGAACCGATCGCACCGGTGTCCATCCGCTTGCACGCAGCAGGGCCTCAAAATCAGCTCCGCACGGAAACGCGGCAGCCGTTTTAGGAAGGTACTCGTACGGCTCGCGCGAGCCTGAGATGAGGGAGCCAATGACCGGCATTACAAACTCGCCGTACAACGAAAACAGATATCGCCACACCCGGTTACGCGGCTGCCCAAACTCGAGCACTGCGAGTTCGCCACCAGATTTAGTTATCCGATGTGCCTCGGTCAATCCGCGCGTAAGATCTGGCAGGTTGCGCACCCCGTACGAGATGGTGACTGCATCAAAACGATTAGACTCAAATGGTAGCTCCTGAGCGTCTGCTTCGACCCAGTCGCATGAAGTAAGCTGTCTATAGCGCTTTCGTCCCACCGCCAGCATCTGTGGGGAGATATCGACCCCGGTGACGCTGGCGAACCTCCGCGCAAGACGTGGCACCAGCGCACCTGTTCCTGTGCAGAGATCCGCGCACTCACCCGCCGGAGCTCCACGAAGAGAGGCAACCAGTTTACGCTCCCACAAACGGTGCAATCCTACGCTTAGAACTGAGTTCAGAAGATCGTAGGTAGGCGCTATCGAGTTAAACATCTCGCGAACCGCCCCAGTCGAACTCGGTCTGTTTTCTGGACTTAGAGCCTTAGGCATCTCACTCTTTAGTGCTTCCCGTGCAGTCATTCCTGTACCGTATCATACTTTGACCCAGCCCGAATCACATTACGCCGTTAGGGCTAACGTGCTTACAGTACCAAAGCACCACAATCGCGGTAATCGCTGTATTCAACGATGCAATTTTCCGGGTCTTTTTGGGCACTTCACACACCAAAGTGTAAGCGAGATAAGCTTGTGTTTCAAGGTGACCCCAACAATCGAGCTAGAGGCGACTCCGATAATCATATTTTGTTGACTGAGGGAGGTCGAACGCGGATGAGCTCCTGGCAAATTCCCCTGGCCTACGATAACGATTGGTGATTGAACGGCAGACCCCGCGCAGAGTACCCTTGCTCCATGAAAGTGACCCAACCGACCTCGCACAACCTCGTGTATCACCTGCTGCGCTTTACTCCTCTCGGAGCTGCACCGCTTATCCTACAACTAACTGGATTACCTCAGGACACAGCGATTCGAGCCACAGAGCTCATCGTTGCGGCACTGGTTATTCTATTTCTCTGGAACCTTACTGAAGGCACTCTCATGCTGTGGTATCGGGCGAATCTTGAAAAAAGTGATAAAACTCGTGGATACGGGATCGTAGCAGCACTGCTTTCGCTGGTTACCCTATTTGTACTACCGCTATACCGATCAAAGTGCTCTCAAGGTGCCTTTATTGTTCTCCTGACAACTTTGGCGCTCCGCGGAGTCGCTCGGTCCGCGTGGCAGCAGGATAAGCCACACGTAGCCATCCCAACAATTTGGGCTAGCCACTCGCTACTTGCAGCGCTCTCGTTTCTGACTGTTCAAGACTCTTTGCAGTGGCAGGCTGTGGTGGTATCGCTCAGTGTAGGTGCAGCGCTTACCACCTGCGAAGTCGCCTGGAACCGGTCGTGCTCGCTTGAAATCTCTCAAATGCGCTGGTTACTTCCAACGCTTCGAGTACTATTTTTTTTCGGTCCCATCTCTCTTGCAACCTTGGCTCTGATGGGGCAACTGAATAAGCTCTACGGGGTTGTTCTTGTAGCTCTGGTATGGTCTCAACGCGCCTCACGCGCCATTACGGCTGCGCGTTCACTAAGTCCTCTCAGCTTATTGGGGGCGGCTGGCTTTTACGCAACTTTTATTGGTATTATCGCAGGGTGTACTTACTATCTTCGATAGAGGCGCCGCCTCGACGAGCGATGCAACCCCTATGACAACCACCCTTGAATCGGTCGAAGCAAAAGTTGCCAGTTGTGAGCGCTTGTCGTTCCAGGATGGGGTTTTTCTGATGAAGCATCCGGATGTACTAGGCATCTGTCGCCTGGCACATGACGTGCGTACTCGCTTGCACGGAACAACCACCTACTACAACTGGAACCTCCATCTTAACTCGACAAATGTGTGCGAAGCTGATTGTCTATTCTGCTCCTTCTCACGGCTTAAAACCGGGATGCCGAAGGCCTACACGATGACGCCTGAACAGGCCGAAACGTGGATCCGCGAGCGTTACAAACCCGGAATGACCGAGATCCATATCGTTAACGGACTCAATCCTGACCTCCCATTTGAATACTATACCGACCTTTTGCGGATGATTCGACGCGAATTCCCTGCGCTTCACATCAAAGCTTTTACGGGAGTTGAGATTCACTATTTTGCTGAGAAATACAACAAGAGCTACTACGACATTCTTACGGAATTAATCAGAGCGGGTCTTGGTTCAATGCCGGGTGGTGGCGCAGAGGTTTTTGCCGAACGGGTTCGCAAGAAAATCTGTGCGGACAAAGCTACCGCAGAGCAGTGGCTAGAAACGCATCGTACCGCGCACAAGCTGGGGCTCAAAACAAACTGCACCATGTTGTATGGCACCATCGAAACGGCCGAAGAGCGAATTGACCACTTGCTGCGACTGAGAACCCTGCAGGACGAGACTGGAGGCTTTCAGGTCTTTCTACCGCTTTCATTTCACAACGAGGGGAACCGCATGCAGCGCCTCCCTCCGCCAACAGCTATAGACGATCTAAGGATGATAGCGGTCAGCCGACTAATGCTCGACAATA
>JBIIHY010000113.1:0-8693 GCA_044235305.1 Bdellovibrionota bacterium | reverse complement strand
GCATGATGGTGTGCTCTCAGACCCGTCGTTACGCATAGGGCTCACACGTCAGGAAGATGAGAAGCTACATCAGCTCTCCGAAGAGCTCGCAAGGCTCAATCAGCAGTATCAAGCAACTCAGGACGGACCTGAAAAACAACGGCTCATTGACCAAGCAACAGAGATCTATGATCAAGCCCTTGCAACAGCATGTCGGATTACAGGCGTTACCTTGATTCAAACGAGCGAGACCTTTGATCCCTCTTCTGACCCCGAGGTAAGAGAGATTCGCGACAAGCTTCTACCCCTCCCCCAATCGGTGCGCGAGGATCACCAGGAGCGCATGCTTACTCAAGCAGAAGAGAAGCTTAGAGGAATGAAGGCCGGATCTGCCGATTGGAAGCGCCAGCAAGGGGTAATTCAAACCATCAAGCGCCCGGATCTTGAGCCAGTCCCCTCAGCCTCTTCACTCCAGCGGACTCGCCTGGTCCTCGCGACTTGCGCCCAATTTATTCAAGAAGCGGCAGCCGCCACCCAAGGCTTCCCTGCGCCGACATGCCACAAAGACGGCTGGTATACACCTCAGTGCATACAAGCTCTAAAGAGCTGGCGCGCACTAAAAGCTCAGCGTAAAGCGGTGCTCTCGGGCACCCCTAGTGCGCCAGCGAAACCAACCTCGATTATCTCGACTTTTTAGGCTTTCTCGCCAAAAAGCTCCACAACTTGAATTTGCGGGGGCCGAACACCTTTCTATGATCTATGTCGCCCGCCTGCCGGGATATCACTTTTTAGTTTGGAGCATAACATGCAATCTCATGGTATTCACAGAAGCACTCATTCCCACAATGTATCCGGATTCACTCTAATTGAACTCTTAGTCGTGATGGGGATACTAAGCTCCCTCGTCGCGATAGCACTGCCTAAATACGCCACCTACCGCTCTCACGCATTTGACACGCGCGCGGAGCTAGACCTACGCTCAGTTGCTATGGCCGAAGAAGCCTACTTTCTTGAGAAAGAGAGCTACCTCGCCTGCTCTAATGAAAGCTGCTTCGCGCTGCCAGGAATCCAGCGCCTCTCGGCGGGAGTAACGGTCGGTGTCAGACTCACCGACGGGGGATTCATCGCAACCGCTTCTCACCCACGCGGCAGCGGCAAAACCTTCACATGGGACTCAAACTTAGGGGGGATGACGCAGTGAGCAAAAACCTTACAATGAGGCGCATCTAGCGCCCTCCCAAAACCACCAAACATGCCTCAGCTGAAAATCTGATTCCATAGTCCTGACCCGCTTCCCCTTCCTTGAATTTAGTGCGGAAAAAGGAGAAACTGCTCGCTTGTACGAACATTATACCTCGGGAGTTACAAAGCGTGTTAGTTCTCAAGTTCGGTGGCACCTCAATGGGCTCAGCCCAGTCGATAAACGAGTACGTGACTCCAATCGTCAAAGAGGCTCTGGACAAGAAAAAAAAACCTGCTGTCGTAGTCAGCGCGATGACGGGGACGACTAACGACCTGATAGCGGTCCTTGAAAAATCGGTCGAGGCCAAAAAGATACAGATGGGCTTCGTCGACAGGATCCGCGCGCGGCACTCCGCTGTCATAGCAACCATAGGGGACAGCGCCCTACAAAAAGAGGTCTCAGACTACATTGACAGCGAACTTGACGCTCTCGTCCACCTTGTTCAAGCGTTACTCACTATCGAAGAGGTCCCCACCCGCAGTCACGATGCAGCTATAGCCATAGGCGAAAAGCTCAGCGCAAAGCTGTTCTCGACTGTGCTACGATCGCAGGGGATAGATTCGATTTATTGCAACTTTGAGAAGGTCGTCCCTACTACCCTACGGTACGAAAACGATTCCTACTGGGACGAAATAGCAGAGATACTTGCCCAACAGGTACTTTCAGCCCCCGCGAATTGCGTTCCTGTAGCCACAGGCTTCTTTGGAAGAACAGAGAACGGAATTATCCACGATGTAGGTCGCGGATACTCCGACTACTGCGCTTCCCTCCTTGGAGCAGGACTTCGCTCGCCAGAGATACAGATTTGGACCGATGTGGATGGAGTTCTGTCAGCTAACCCTAAGGTAGTCCCCAACGCATTTATCAATCCGCAGATATCGTTTGATGAGATGTCAGAGCTTGCAACATTTGGCGCAAAGGTTCTGCACCCCTTCTCGGTGCGCCCGGCGGTTAACGCGCGAATTCCGATCCGAATCGTAAATACGTTTAATGCTTCGAATCCGGGGACCCTCGTAACTTCAGAATGTGCTCTCACTGACAAGCCATTCAAATCGATTGCTTGCAAATCGGGTGTTTCATTAATCAGGATTTCTACTCCTCAGATGCTGTTGGCACACGGATTTATCGCTAAGCTTGGTGAAGTTCTTGCCTCTCATGAGGTGGGCATCGACCTTATCTCTACCTCTGAGGTGAGCGTTTCATTCAGCATCGAAAAGGGGCCCGATTCTCTGGATGCGCTCCTTGCAGACCTCGCGTTACTCGGCGAAGTAAACCTGTGCGAGAAGCAATCAATAATCAGCCTTGTTGGATCTGAGCTAAGCAACGCACAAGTACTCGGACGCGCCATGCACGTGTTCGAAAGAAACAACCTTCCAATCAACATGCTCTCAATGAGCAATTTAAAGATAAACCTTAGTATCGTTACCTCTGATGCTGTTGCTGACCAAGCAACGGCCCTGCTACACGATGAATTCTTTAAGGCCTAGCTGTATGACTAAATTACGCGTAGGGATACTTGGAGCAACTGGCACCGTTGGACAGCGACTTATCTCGCTTCTCGAAGGCCACCCGAACTTTGAAGTCGCTGCCCTCGCGGCTTCCGAACGTTCGGCAGGAAGAACCTTTGATGACGCTTTGGGCGGCAGATGGAAGATGGGCACTCCCCTTCCAGCACATGTGAGAGGCGAAGTGGTGTGCAATGTGCTGGACATCAAAGCCCTACAGCAGCGCTGCGACTTCGTCTTCTGCGCAGTCGACATGAGCAAACATGAGACTCAAGCACTCGAGGACGCCTATGCGCAGGCTGAGATTCCAGTTGTGTCCAACAACTCTGCCCACCGATGGACACCTGACGTTCCTATGGTCATCCCTGAGGTCAACCCGGAACACCTGCAGATAATCGAAAGTCAAAAGCAACGACTTGGAACCAAGCGCGGGTTTATCGTGGTTAAGCCCAATTGCAGCATACAGAGCTACGTCCCAGCACTCGCTGCGCTGAAATCGTTCGGTCTTAAAGCGGCTTTTGTAACTACGTATCAAGCTATTTCAGGATCAGGGAAAAGCCTCTCTGAGGTGCCCGAGATAATCGATAACATCATCCCGCTGCCCGGCGAAGAAGATAAAAGCGAGAAAGAGCCCTTGAGAGTTTTAGGCGAGTACAACAAGGGCAGTATAGCCCCACTCTCTTTCCCTATCTCCGCACACTGCAACCGCGTTCCAACAGAGGATGGTCACTACGCTGTCGTGTCAGTTGGATTTTATAAGAAACCTTCTCGCGATGAAGTGCTGTCGCTATGGGGTGCGTGGAAGCCAGAGATATACTCTCTCGACCTGCCTTCAGCACCGAAGCAGGCCTTGACGTACCTTACTGACGAACTTCGGCCGCAAACCCGCCTCGATCGCGATCTAGAACATGGCATGGGATTCTCTCTCGGCCGCTTGCGAGAGTGCCCAGTGCTCGACTACAGATTTAGCACCCTCTCTCACAACACCATTCGCGGAGCGGCAGGTGGTGCGATCCTAACAGCCGAGCTTCTGCATGCGAAGGGGTTCCTGGGTTAATCGGTATCGTGCATCAAACAAGCTTTTGTACTGACCACACTAAGCGATTCTAGGTACTAGCCCATATTTTTTACGAAGCTCGCTCCGCTCGCCGTGAAAAATGTGCGAACACAGAACGAGACCGTCCAAACTCTAAGCTTGAACATGCGCACGAAGTGGGGCATAAGTAATACATGCAACTTCAGCCTTTTGCCGCAATTTTATACGACGCTCTGTGCAGTATGCATCGGCGCAATCGCACCGTTGCTTCGGCCTACGACACTGCCTTAAGCGCGCTTGAATCAACGACCCTACCTGAGATAGAGGCCAACCCAGGAATTAACTTAATAGATATCAAGGCGCGGCTCCACCTCGATCAAGTTACCACAACACGACTTATTCAAGGATTAACAAAAGAAGGGCTCGTTACTCAGGAGAAGTCAAAAACTGACAAAAGATATAAAGAGCTGCGACTTACTGCCAAGGGGAGGAAGCTATTTGACTCATCTGCTGAACGGGCTTTTGTAACCTTTCAGAGCGCATTCGACCGTGTACCACCTAAGGATCGTGAGTTCTTTCTGCGCACATTTACCCTTTTTAATGACGGTCTCAACGCGAACACTGCCGCTGAACTTCCGAAGGACCCAGCCGCTATGCGTGAAGTGCGTCGAGTCTCGCGAGTTCTCGGACTTCTTAGTAGGTCGATGTTTGGCTTTCCTGAGGTATCCCCCCTTGAGTGGCACATCTTTGACCTCCTTTCTAAACCCGAGGCTGCTTCGTATGTAGTTGACCTCGCTGACGTCCTCGGAGCACTGCCCAAAACGGTTGCGGCACTCGTCAACAGACTGGCAGCGAAAGACCTCGTAAAACAAACGATCAACCCAACTGACAAACGTTTCCGCACTATCACGCTCACACCCTCTGGTAGAGCCCTTCACAAGAAACGTAGAGCGGCTGCGGAGGAGTTGCTCAGCAGAGGCCTTGCTTCCATCCCAGCCGACGAGCGCAGGCGATACGTGGAGCTTTTTGGCTTATATGCGGGAACTACTCTGCCTGAGACAGCAACAGTTGCAACCTCCTCGCTCCTGATTCGCCGTGTGACCGAACAGAAGCAGCTGCCACAACTACGCTCGTTCATCTACGAGGAGCGCTTTAAACAGAAACTCACCCACAGCAACTCTGAGGTCATAATTGGAGAGAACTCTGTGTCGTACTCGGTGTGGCTAAACGACCGCATCGTGGGCATAGCAAGCTTCACCCCCACCACCAAGCCGGGAACCTGGCGCATCGCCCACCTGCTGTGGACGGAAAACTATAAAAATAGCACCGCACAAGCTAGCTCCGTCTCGAAGATCCTCGACCAATTTGTGCTTCTGACAAGCTGCTCAATGCTTCTAGCTGACGATCAGGAGATCTCATCTGCCATCAGATCAATCCTGCCAGGAAGGGAATCACCTGTCATTGCTCGTACCTAGCCCATATGTAGGGTCGCGTCGCACTACGAGCAGCTCCTACCACACAAGATCTCCACCGGTTGAAGAGCAACGTGAATAATGTCAAATCGAGTTCCGTGTTCGTCGACATACATGCAGCCTGTTTTTCTCCACCCCATGCGTTCGTGCGCATTCATAGCAGCGCTTCCCTCCCTACACGTTGCAAAACAGTCAACTCGCTCGGCAGCAGGAAATCGACTAACAACATTGAACACAAATTGCTTAAAGGCAGCACCGGTTGGGTGCTCACCAAAAGAACGCACCGCCATAACTGCTTGCTGATTTGAGACCGCAAGCTCTGCTACAACACAGGGATTCGGCTGTCCATCACTAGAAGGCGGAAGGCTTGCGATGAAACGTGCCGCTTTTTTTGCTATTTTCTCCATTAAAGGTGAGGGGCTACTCTGACTACAAGTTCCAACAAAGATTGTATCCGGTTTCTGTGAGCAAAGGCGCAGTTTAGGATTACCCGCTGTTACAGCGATCACAAACCCATCGTGCTTTGTGACATGGTCTTGCAACCACTCCTCGGTCTCAGGAAATACGAAACCCCCTTGCTTCGAAGCGGCTGCAACCTGAACCTGCTTCTGCATCTCCACAAACCGCTGCTGTAGCTCTCTCGGCAAGCATGCTTTTTGTCCACCATCATACTCCGACACCCAGAGCGCATCTTCGGCAGGTAATTGGGGAACCTCTTGTATATAAAGCTGCGCCTGACCAGCGACCCACCGAACTAAACTAGCAAGATCCTTCTGAACCGCGAGATTTTTCTCCGCGCCTGCTCGTCTAAAGTTTGCTACAACTTCTTTAACAGCTTTCTCATTATCCAAACGAGCTGCCAGTAGGTCTCGCTCTCTCGTCAAAACCGCGCCCACCGCCCCTCCTAATGTACCAAAACTCACCACCTTACGCAGTAACGCACTTGTACAGTATCCGCTGAGCGGCTCTACATGACGCGGATAAAGCAACACATCAAACTCCTCTGCAATCTCGCGCACGGTAAGCGCGCGAAGCGCTTCAACGGAGGTGCGCAGCAGCAGTACTATGTCTCTCTTTGATGCCACGGTCAGACCATCGA
Source organism: Bdellovibrionota bacterium (assembly GCA_044235305.1). Lineage (GTDB taxonomy): Bacteria > Bdellovibrionota_C > UBA2361 > UBA2361 > OMII01 > OMII01. The sequence continues at coordinate 2,359 of JBIIHY010000113.1, read as the reverse complement.
GATTATCGAGCCCCCACTGCAACGCGGGAAGAATAGCATCACGAAAAATCGCCTGCTTGGAGGTACGAGGAATAGTCAACGGACTGCGCTCAAGTTGCTCAAGGCTTCTCTGCTGAGGCCCCTCTGCACTCGGATTCTCGCCCTGCCTCCAGGATTCAAGGATCTCAACCACAGGACGAAGAGTCTCCTGACTTGGGTTAAGAGTAAAAATAGCAACTCTTGATTCAAGTGCCGCAAGCGCACCAAGCTTGTTACCACACAGAGACCGACGGCTAGCTAAGGCGACATCAGTAGGCGCACTTCTCTGATTATCCGGATGACTACGTACATCCCCACCTAACACCCTACTAAGAGTGCTAACCATCGGCCTGGGATCGATTAGCCGAAGTCCCTCTTCAACAACATCGCTAACTTGATTGGCAAATTGCGAACAACAGGTAAGTGTATAATCTAAAGCTTGGCGCTGCGCAGATGGCACAACCCCTGCGCTCTTTTGCGGCTCAGCAACGTTTTGGCCGCTGTTGACGTGGCGCGCTGCGCCCAAGATACGGGCAACGCCCTCTCTAGCTTTATGCCAGGGCATAAATCCGCGCTGTTCTAGTCGACAAGATTCGCGCACCTCTCTACACGCATCCGTGAGAGGCATCAGCACACGGCCGGTTGCTCTAAGCTCAGTACACTTCTCTTCAAAACGACTAACCAAACCCTCGATAGCAGCGCAATCGATAAACCGCGGCTGCCGGCGGCTCGCCTGATTGAACGCACCCCGAAGATGACGGGCCGCTGCTAACACCCCCTCTTGAACCCTCTGCTGCTCGGGACTACCAGCTTTAGGTACTCCCTGACTGCTCAGGTCGATATCATACAAAAGACCGATCTTCGCCACCCTCCGACCGGTTAACAGACTAATCTCGGCCGAAGATAAGGCTTTTTCCCGAATACCCATAAATGGCATAGCCGCCCGTCTGCCTCGCTCTTCAGCATGCGCGACGGCCTTCCCCCGGCTACTGGGCATAGACAAGCCGCGCAAGGCCAACATTACGGTGCTTCCCAAGCCTTGAAAGGCTGAACCTTTTTTTGTTATGTGCTGGTCTGAGGGCGGCATAGAAGAAGAACGCTCCTGTTTTTCTACAGAAGTGTACCGCACATCAACATACTAGCGAATACATCGCACCGCAGACTGACTGAAACAGGATGTAGGAATGTGTCGGAATAAGAGCGTTGGTAGCGCTAGCTATTGCTCAATTACATCACTTTCCTGCCCGAATGTGCCAAGGTAATCTCTTTAAGCGAACGCCCATCCTTGGTTGCCAGGCTGTGCACTATATCGCCCAGGTAATCCGCCAGCGTCACCACGCGCACGAGGTCACCGGTAGCCCTCCTAAGAGGAATCGAATCGGTGATAAAGATCTCTTCAACCGGCCGAATCAATCGTCCGTCTACAAACTCACGATCGCTGCGAAAGCTCTCTACTGCGTCACCTGAAAAGATGCCGTGGGTCGCGGCGGCAATCACTTTAGTTGCTCCAGCCTTAAGCAGAGCCCGCGCAGCAAGCCTTGTCGTCTTTCCGGTATCAATCATGTCATCCAGTATAAGAACTACTTTGCCCGATAGATCTACTTTACCCTCTTTTATGTGAGCACTATTCACCTCATTCACTTCGATACGGTCTTTCGCCATCTGAAGAAACGTGGTGCCCGGTCCAAGATTTTCGGCAATAATTGACTTTGTCTTATCATCTTTGAGGCGCTTACCCATACCTTCATCAGGCAACGCAACAACAAATTCCTGCCCCTCATATTTATCAGCGATAGCTTTTGTAAGAAGAGGAAGAGCGGAGAAATTCTCAATCGGAACATCAGCAAAACCTTCCACCTGACCAGCGTGCATATCGAAACAGATAAATTGCTGTACCCCCTGCAATTGCAAGATTCGCGAGATAGCGGCTGCTGAAATCGGTGTGCCGTCATCACTCTTACGATCTGCTCGAGCATACGGAAACGATGGCGCAACCACAGTTATCCGAGAGGCCCCGGCGCGACGCACTGCATCCACCTGCAACATCAATTCAACTAATGGATCATTGCTAACGCTATCTGATTGATAAATTAGAAACACATCGGCCCACCGAACACCTGCTGTAACTTTCGGAAGTACCTCTCCATTTGCAAACGGCGTAAGCTCTGCCCTACACGTCCTTACCCCGCTCGTGTCCTGAAGGTATTTGAAGAATGGTGGCTCTAGTGCTCCAGCGACCACCAGGGCCCCTGGTACACGAGTTTTTTTTGACTCAACCGAGCATTGCTCTGTGCTTTGAGATCGTCGCTCTTCCCGCCATAGTTGCGCTTCTGCCGCACTG
>JBIIHY010000112.1:0-8703 GCA_044235305.1 Bdellovibrionota bacterium | reverse complement strand
AGCATCCTACCCATCAGGGCCAAAGAACTAATTTTCCCCTATCTTTACCACCTGCTTATGATTTCGCTTAGAAACGTCACTAAGTCGTACGGATCATTCACCGCAGTGAACGATCTCTCCCTTGAGATCCCACCGGGTGGCATCTTTGCTTTCTTAGGTGTAAACGGCGCAGGAAAAACAACGACCATCCGCATGATGACAGGCATTTTGCGGCCAACGTCAGGTTCGATTTACATCGGTGGTTACGACATGAGCCGCGATCCGGTCGCGGCGAAATCAATCATAGGGTACATACCAGACCGACCACATCTCTATCCAAAGCTGACCGGCCGGGAGTTCCTGTACTTTATCTGCGACCTTTATCGTGTCGCCGGAGCAACGGCAGAGAAGCGAATCGATGAGGTACTTGAGGAATACTCGCTCACTCCATGGCAAGACGAACTTATCGAGAGCTACTCTCACGGGATGAAGCAGCGGCTTGCAACCTGCGCTGCTCTCGTGCACGACCCGCGTGTACTGATTGTTGATGAGCCGATGGTGGGGCTAGACCCACACGGTGCTCGAAACCTAAAAGAAGCCCTCCGTCGATATGCACAGAGTGGAATAACCGTCTTTCTATCTACCCACTCCCTCAATGTAGCCGAAGAGCTAGCAGACCACCTGGCAATTATCCACAAAGGTTCCCTCCTTACAACAGGCACCCTCGATGATATACGAGCGTTAACAGGAAAACGTGATGAGGGGCTTGAGCCGATGTTTATAGAGCTCACCTCAGCCAGCTCGTCGTCAACTCAGCCCGTCGAGTCAACACCCTCACAGTAACAACGCTAGCAGTGACAGGAGTCGTTCATGCTCGCTGGAGTTCCCGTTCTTTTTAGACCAAGGATTATCTCCCTCAAGAATCGGTGGCTCCACAGTAGTCACGGGATACTCAAAGAGGTGGTGGCGCTTATCATCTCGATTGCGATGATGGTGGGTATCTACCTCTCAACTCTTACGGCCCTTAGAGAGAGCGCTCTCGTCTCAACACTCTCATCACTTGGCATTTCTCCAACAGTTCCCTTTAGCATTCTTCTCTCTGGCATCTTTAGTATGCTTTTTCTAAGCGCTGTGGTCTCTGCCTTTAGCACACTCTTTATGTCGCGCGACCTCGAAGTAGCCTGTAGCGCTCCGGTTTCACGCTCGCAGGTGCTTTTATTTACCTGCACGGAGGTTGGATACGCATCTGCGTGGATAGTAATTACCATCGGCTTACCCGCACTCCTTGCGTGCGGGGCCTACAGCGCAGCTGGCCTGCTGTACTACGTAGCGGCTCCTGTGCTCTTCGCTATTCTCTACGTCCCAGTAATTCTTGCAGCTGTTATTACAGCGCTCCTTATAGCTCTCATCCTGCCTGCAAGCCGCGGCCAGAGGGTTGCGGTCGCACTCTGCCTGACGGCCCTTGGGGCGATTGCTTGGCACCTAAACGGGGTTAATGCACCGGCAGACGCATTTTCTTTAGAGAGTCGAGCTACGCTTATCTCTGCTCTTTCTGTATTCACTCGCAACGAGTGGATACCGACAGTACTCTTCGCTCAAGCCATACACGACCTACTGCACGGCTCTTTCGTGACGGTTGCGTATGCTATGACTCAGTACGTCCTCGCTGCAGCGCTGCTATGGCTCATCCTGCATAGCGTCTACACATTCGGCTATCACCGAGCCTTTACCACAGCACACGCCCAGCACCGCCCCTACAAGATACACAGCCGTTCGGCGCAACAGCTGGCTCGTATACTCTTCCCTCTCGCGCGCTCAACCACCCGAGCCGTTGCCACCAAAGAATTCAAGGTTTTCTCTCGCGATATAACTCACACGGTTCAGGTTATAATGCTACTCGGCATCTGCTTCATCTATCTCTACACATTCAAGAGGCTAAAGGATCCAACGGGTCTTAGCACAGAGGCTAAGGCCATCTGGGATACCCTACTGCTTCTGGGAAATGTTGTGATGAGCTCCTTTGTGGTCCTCTCCATCTGCTCACGCTTCGTCTTTCCGTCTGTATCGATTGAGGGAGCAGGTTTCTGGATAATTCAAAGTAGCCCAATCTCCTTTGGTGAGCTCCTGCGGGCTAAAATTAAGGGATGGCTTCTCCCCGTGTTACTCATAAGCGCTGTAATCTTTTCATCCGGCGCAATGGCGCTTGATGCAGACGGCAGCCTGGTTCTTACCTCTCTTGTAGCAGGACTCATAATTTCTTACGGGTTTGTTGGTGTTTCGGTTGGGCTTGGAGCTCTCTTTGCAAAATTTGACTGCGACCACTCAACACAAGTCTCAACGAGCCTTGGAGGACTCGTGCTCGTCGGAGTATCTATCCTGCTCTTACTCGCTGATGTGATTCCGTTGGCATTTACCTTTGGGAGCCACATTATTTTTCCAGCGACTCTTCCCACTTTCAAGGTTGAACTGATAGAGATATACCTCCCTCTCGCACTACTTCTCGCCATAAACATTACGGCTACGGCCTTAGCGATTCGGATTGGGCGCCGGGCTTTGCGACATTCATAAGAGCGCGCGAGGCGATGAGTACTAGCAGGGTGGTGAAAAAAGGGGACGCGACTCCTTTTCTCGTACCCGCTTCTCTCGTGTACACAACTTTTTATCTCTGCCGGCTGATAGAGTGGGATATGGGAAGCGTCCCGGCTTCAAGGGGACCCGTATGGGGCGCCTGTTTCCAAAAAGAGCTTTCTCCTAGGCATGAGTGCGCACATGCTCAACCGCTCAAGTCTGCTCTATCCTCACTCCCGTAAGAGCCAACACAACCATTCCGAAGCCAGCACATGATACCAAATGCCTTCTCCGCCTCGTTAGTACTGCCGGAGACGCTCCCCATCCCCACATTTGGTGCTGTGTCGCACAACGAAATGCTCTGTCTGTCAGAAGAGTGGCGGAGACTCTCTGAGACTGGCGGAAACTGCGTCGAGCCGTTCTTACAGCCCGAATGGTTTATCGCTTTTGCGCGCTCATTGGAGTCAGATCGCCTCATTCATCTTGCTGTTGTTCGCTCCAACGAGAGCCTCCTGGGGGTAGCCCCCTTTGTTTTTTGTTCGTCTTTCTTCGGTAACATACCCGCGAGGACGCTGCGCAGTCTCTCGGGGGTCCACTCGTGTAGATTCGACTTGATTCACGGAGGCGGCGAGCCGTCACATCTTGCGGATTCCATCTGGTCGTCGATTCGAGAGCAACGAAATTGGGATGTGATCGAAGCTTTGGATGTCCCTGCAGATGGAGCCTTTCAGTTTCTGCTCCAACACGCACGCCGTGACGGCTTTCTGACCGGCACGTGGCCGACTCGAAAGAGTCCTTACTTGCTCTTGCCCGCGCATGACAGCGACCCATTCCAAAACTGCCCCGACACTTTCAAGAGCATTCGCAAGCGATTAAAGCGCAAGTTGCGTAACCTCTCCGAGGAGGGCGCTGTAGCCTTCAACGTTCACACCACAGACTATCACGAAGCCCTCTCACAGTTCTTTGCGCTTGAATCCTCGGGCTGGAAGGGAGCCAAGGGCTCATCGATCGCTTCAAGTCCTGCCTTGGTTAAGTTCTACTCGTCTATCGCCGAAGAGTTCGCCCAACGAGGACGACTTCGTATGTATTCCCTAACGATAGACTCCAAGCCGATAGCGATGCATTTTGGGCTAGTCATGAATGGGTGTTACTATACTCCTAAAGTTGCCTACGACGAGAACTTTTCCAGGTTTTCGCCTGGGCAAATTCTCGTTCGCCACGTGATTGCAGACTTGACCCAGGCCGGCGTAAAGAAATACGACTTTCTGGGTCCTCGTGCGCTTTGGAAACGCGTGTGGACCGATAGTTTCAGAGAACACTACAACTGCTACATTTTTCGTCCAAGCTTCAAGGGGCGCTGCCTTTATACTCTGACAATCAAGGGAGGGGGTTGGGCTCGACGACTGAAGTATCGCTTCTCGGGCGATCCGCAAGAGGTAAAACCCTAACCGCGTAGAGCGCTATGCGTTCTGGTGATGTCTTACATCATAACTGACACACACAAAGGCCAGTAGAACTACATTCTGCAGTAGCATTGAAATGGTGTCATCGAGCCAAGGTATACGGCGAAGCAGCCCAGCGAAGAGATCTGAGGCCTCCGAATAGACATCCGCGAAGAATTTTTTGGGAAGCATAGTGAAGCTGTAGCGAGGTTGTTAAAGAGGCTGCTTTGCAGTCCATGTGTATTTTTAATTCACTGGATTAACAACATAGGGAGGTAGAGTGATCCGTTTACCACATCAGATAGATCAAGCCCTCTACTTGTTGCGTGAAGGTCGCTTTAGCGAGGTTGGTCAGCGAGTAGCAAGCAGACTGCACGAGGAGTGGCTGTCGTATGGATTGCGCAGGGACTTAGCGGTGCCTCATCATACTCCCAAGGCAGGTATCCCCATTTCGATACGAGAGTTTCGAATGACGGATATCCCGCACCTCTTTCCCGAGGGTACGTCAAGACTCCCCAGAGCAGAGCAGCGAGTAATGGCAGCGCGGCTGGCGCATGTTGTAGAGGATATCCCTACCTGTTACGTAGCCGTAGATATTCGCAACGATATTCCATGCTTTGTCCAGTGGCTAATGGGCGCCGAGCAGAACGATAAGATTCAACGATTCTTCAAGGGACGCTTCCCACGACTCCGCAACGATGAGGCCCTGCTCGAAAACGCCTACACGCCCCCTGCTTACCGTGGCAAAGGTATTATGCCGGCAGCGATGGCGATGATAGCTGAGCGAGCACACGAGATGCGCTGTCGATATGTTATCACCTTCGTTGCGCGCGAAAACGTGCCGTCGCTTAAGGGGTGTACGAAAGCGGGATTCCTCCCTTACCTAATCCGACACGACACACGTATCCTGTTCCACCTCTTCAAGAGAAGGCGCTTTGAGCTGCTTCCAGATGGTTTTACATTGTCTTCCGACAAACAAATCTCTCGTGACGAAATGACAGCTATCCAGCTTGGATCTAGCACTTCAGCGTGAGGAAAGGCCATTTAGGTTTCTACCTCAACTGATCTCTTCTATCTCTGTAGCTGGGATACAGGGATCAAGAAGCTAAAACTTTTCCGGGTGATCGAAATCACAGCGTGCGCCCTATTCGGCGAAGGGCCCTGGGAGGTGTCATTGTGGAATCGGTAAAACAGGCCTTTCATCCAAAGAATCTCCGTTTTTCGTATTAGGTAAGTGCCTACCGTCTTGCAGCGATACATGGGCAAACAGACGTCTACTAACGAAGCTTCTCAGGTCCTTAGAGCTCTCTTGCTGACTCTTCTGTTCGACGCTAGGGGCTGTGTATCAAAGCTCCGAGGACCCCGAGCCTCGGTTCATGACATACGAGTGGCTATAAGACGACTTCGAACTACGCTTAAGGCATATCGGAGATACCTAGGCCCGTGGGCCCTAAGTATGGAAGGTTCTTTTGGCGCGCTCGCAAAGAAGATCGATTTTTTGCGAGACTCCGAGGTTCAGCTCTTGTGGCTTCTCAAGCATCGAAACGAACTGAACTTTACGCAGCGCGCTGAGGCTGACGCCCTCGCAAGGATACTTCGAACGGATAAAGCTACTGCCCTACGTTCCATGCGGCGCATCTGGATTTCGAATTTTAAAAGGGTATCTGCAAGACTTGCCGTGCATTTAGAAACGGTAGTGACGATACGCCAGCAGCCGTCTTTCGACGTGGCACTTCGAAAGCTTATAAAAAAGAGGCTAGTGCACTTCCGTGCAAAAGCTAAAAGAGTAGCGGGTACAGAAAAGGTATCAGATATGCACTCTATTCGAATAAAAGGAAAACAGCTTCGCTATCTCATTGAGCCGTTTGCCAAGTACTCCGCAAGTCTGCGCCAAACAGAGAGAGCCCTGGAAACACTTCAATCATCGCTGGGCGACCTTCACGACATTGAGATTTTGAGGAGCAGGTGCTCAGAGATATCCCGTAAAGCCCCAAACACGCAGCGATTTCGAAACCTTGATAAAATACTTAAAGCGCAGGAGCGGGCGCTACGGAGTAAGGCGCTCAACTCGCTTTCGAGAAGAAAGTTCTCCCGAACGCTGAAGGAAACTGTGTCCTCTCTGAGACGTCCGATTCTGTCGAGGAGCTTCCATCTGAGCAGGATGGTGACGAAGGGCCGTCCGCCTGTCGGTGCCAGCGTGGGGAGCCGTTTTCTGAGTCGCTGACTACGGATTCCACTGTACCCGGGGTACCGCACCACCAAGGGTAGTAAAGCCCCCGAAGCCCGATGCGTTAGCGAGCTTCGGCATGGAGGGAGGATACAACCCTGGGAGATTCTGATACGCGCGACTGAAAGCTCGTTAATTTTTCGTTACTGTTCCGGTGAGTAATAGCCAAACGCCTCCATCCATGCGTTCGGCTCAAGGGCAAACGTTTGCACCTCATCTGAGGCAGCTACAATCTCCTCTAAAATCTTTGTCTATCCTCGAAGATTGTTGGCATCTCGCCGGATAGCGGTAAACACAGAGCGCCTCAATCGCTTCCACTGACGAGTGAAAGCACTTGATTGAAACATTCTCCAGGAGGTGACCCCAGGGTACCTATCGATGGAGGTTTCTAAGTTGTCCTTGGCTGGATTCGAATACAGATACGCTCGCTATAAGAGCTCTCATGGGCGTGAGAACGATCGGACTGCCCTACCCCTCACACCACAGGGTTCGCTTATTGCGTCCCAAGAGTCCGTTAATCATGTGAGCTGACTCGGTTTTGAAATGGCAAAAGAACGCATCAACGTGGTCGGGGTTTATGACCACCAAAACAAGGTGGATATGGGTTGCCTCTACGATGATATGGCAGATCCGAACAGGGTAGAGCTCGCATGCTGCGGCGAGCCAGCTCTTCACGATCGCCTGACTCAGGGGATTAGCCAACAGTAGCAAGCCCTCCTCAAGGCTAAACGTGCAAAACAACACGCTACAGTGAGGGTCTCCCTCTCGGACTCCCTCTCGGGCCAACTCATAGTGCCTAAAGTAGAAAACCGTCCCCGAGAGCCAACTTTCTGCCCGCTTCTAGCAGAACCTCTGTTATTGTCTTGGTGTCTCTGTCGCTAACGCTCCTTCGACTTGAAGAATCCTCGCCTGCTCGGATTCTTGATCGAAGTCGCAGGTTTGATTCCTGCCGTACTCGCATTGGTAGAAATTTTCGAACCGTCCCCGGCAGAAATCGAACCTGCGACCCCAAGTTTAGGAATTGTCCCAAGTACAAATTATAGTGAGTAGTATTAACACTGAATTTCACTGAATTTAATGATGTCAATTACTTACTGTGCGTTGAGTTTTTGTAGCGTGCTGTCTGATGTTGAGTAAATTGGAGCAGGAGTGGAGCAAAATTCGGCACCATCTACAGTGTAGCTCTTTAGCTCATCAACTGAGTATCAAGTGTCAGCTGATTGAGGTACTTTCGAAATGCGAACCTCCTCCCCCTTTCTTTTCCGCTGATCTCTTCCAGGATTTTAAGATCAACAAGAAGCTCTATCGCTTTTTGAGCTGTAGGCTTTGTCACGGAAAGAAGCTCTGTAACTTGCCCTATTGAAATCACTGGAACTTTCGGCAGGTTCTCTACTAGTCTCACCCCCACCACTGAGGCTCTCTTATGCTCAAGAACTTTTTCCCTTGCTTCGCGCACCAGCTCATAGAGCTTCTTTGCAGCTTCAGCAGATTCTTGCGCAACAGCGCTGACCCCTTCAAGAAAGAATTTAATCCATCCTTCCCAGTCCCCTGTCCCGCGTACTGCGGAGAGACGTTGATAATATTCAGTACGGTTCCTCTTAAAATGAAGGCTAAGATAGAGAAGCGGTGATTCTAATACTTTCCATTCGCTTAATAAGATAGTGATAAGAAGTCTTCCTACTCTACCGTTTCCATCGAGAAAAGGGTGAATGGTTTCAAACTGAACATGAAGTAGGGCAGCTCTTATCAACGGAGGCAATTCATCAGACGTATGAAGGTATTTTTCAAAGTCATTTAGACATTTTGTGAGCTCTTTAACTGGAGGAGGTACAAAAACTGCATTTCCTGGCCTTTCCCCTCCTATCCAGTTTTGAGAATGGCGGAACTCTCCAGGAGATTTATTCTTGCCCCTTACTCCATGCATTAAGATTGCATGCGCTTGCTTAATGAGCCTCAAAGATACTGGCAATCCCTTTGGCTTTGAAAGCTCCTTCAGCGAGTAGTTAAGCGCGTTAACGTAGTTTACTACTTCTGCTACATCAGCTGAATTTTCTTCCCCCTGAGACGCCTCAGCCTCAAGGAGATCCATCAGAGTTGCTTGCGTTCCTTCAATCTGAGAAGAAACTACGGCCTCCTTTCTTACGAAACCATAGATAAACCAGTTCTTATCAGGAACCATCTGGGAGGCGAAGTTCAGCAGCTGACAATTTTGAGAAGCAGAATCTAACAACCTTGTAAGCTCTGGAGTCATCTCGATGGGTGGAGTTGGAGGTAGCGCATGAGGTACAAAGGCCTTAACATCTTCTCCGCTCACAGAGCTTATAGTGTACTTTCCGGTTTCTCTCTTTGTCATAATGTAAGTAAATGTTTCTTTACTTCCTCAAAGGCTAAGTAAACGATCCTTTACTTAGATGCTACCTTAGTAAAGGATCGTTTACTATTATTTTATTTGTGAGTGAATTTAGGTGGCTAGGACAGCAGAGCGTA
>JBIIHY010000111.1:0-8721 GCA_044235305.1 Bdellovibrionota bacterium | reverse complement strand
ACCTAATGGCTATGATTCGGTCATCTCATTACCAGCTAGGGCACAAAACGAAACTGCATTTAGAGTTGGCTCAACCCAAAAATTTCACGAACTCCCCTACTACTGCGCCATCGAAGCCACAGATCAAATACGAACAACGTACAACGGTACGGTATTTGCGATAGGTCTTGGCCCAGCGTCTACCAACCCTCAATGCGATGATCCACTCCAGGATCCAACCGACCACTTTACCCGAAAGGATAACTTTTTGAGCCGTCTGGCGTTTGATCCATACACTTATGACAGCAATGGATGGAAGGCCGCTTTTAGCTTCTCGCCTAGGCGTCTTGCCTCCCTCACTGGAGGATGTGCTCGAGGCGCTGCTCCTATCCCGGTGGGGTATGACCTCAGCGTAGACGGCCGGCCTCCAGCTCCACGCACCCCAGCCCAACTAAGCGGCACTGAAGGCCAATACTACCCGACCTCTAATCCAAACGATCTGCCGTTCCTCTTCGGCGTAGTTGCCAAGCAGATACTGTTGCGGCTTAACTCATAAGGAGCTTCGCCAAGATATTACAAGTGCTACTGCCCTTTTCTAGCGGACCTGGAAGGTCCGCGGTCCAAGAATAGCCGAACGCTAATCCCTCAGATAATGACAGGTATACCCGCCTGGGTTCTTCTGCAGGTAATCTTGGTGATAACTCTCGGCGGGGTACCATTCGGATGCGGCGGTTACGTGCGTTACAACGCGCCCCTTCCATCGCCCACTTGCATTCACCTCTTGCTTTACATCTTCTGCTATCTGGCGCTGGCTCTCTGATGCGTAAAATATCACTGAGCGATACTGCGTACCGCGGTCGTTCCCTTGTTGGTTAAGTGTTGTAGGATCGTGCAGCCTAAAGAAGTACCTCAAGAGATCAGCGTACGAGAGCTTTCGTGGATCAAACACTATCCTCACAGCCTCTGCATGTCCGGTGGTGCCACTCGAGACATCACGATACGTAGGAGATACGAGCACTCCACCTGTATAGCCAACTTCGGTTGAGATAACCCCTGGCAGAGCGCGGATTAGCTCTTCAACGCCCCAGAAACAGCCACCAGCAAGAACTGCAACCTCCTCTTGGGCTGCAACAGCAGTTGGTGTGGCGTTAGCGCCTTTATCAAAGAGCGCTCGGTACTCGCTGTATCCCTGAGCATCGAGCTCTTCCACTGGGATAAATCGCAAGGCAGCTGAGTTAATACAGTACCGCGTTCCGTCTGGCCCCGGGCCATCAGTAAAGACGTGACCCAAGTGTGAGTTCCCTTTAGAGCTACGCACCTCGGTGCGAATCATACCGTGAGAGTTATCGCGCTTCTCAACAACGACTCGCTTCTCAATCGGCTTAGTAAAGCTTGGCCACCCCGTGCCTGAATCAAACTTATCGAGAGAGCTAAAAAGCGGCTCACCTGAAACAATATCGACGTAAATACCAGCGCGGTGATTATCCCAGTATTCGTTCCTGAAGGGCGGCTCTGTGCCACACTGTTGCGTAACGTGGTACTGCATCGACGTGAGCTTACTCTTTAACTCTGCATCACTTCCCTTCTTGGTATCAGTATCATCAGCCATAACCACTACACCCATCATCTGTACAAGAGAAACTACTACCGCTACCAAAGCCCCTATCTTCATGAGGTGACTACCTCTCTTTTGTGGACACGATTAGGAATGGATACTCCCCATCGTCCTCGGAATTTAAGACCCCAGTTTGACGCTCAAGCACGCGGGTTAATTCATGCGCTATCTTCTGACTTAAGGAATGAGACATCCTGGCTGCTACCTCGCCCTGATCGTGCGCGGTCACCTCGGTCATAAACTGAGCAACCTCTTCTAGGCAGATAGCCTGTACCTTTGCACGTAGGTCAAGGAGCTCTGGCTTCATCTGCAATCGACTTCGCCAACGCTCGAACTGAAGTAGTCCGTGGGAGATAACAAGCTCTGCCTCTTGAGCCGCCGCCTCTCGCAGCGCCTGATTCTCTTTAGCTATCGATGCGAGGTCGTCTATATTGTACAGGTACACTCCATCAAGCTCAGCGATATCTGGGGTAAAATTACGCGGAACACCGAGATCGATAAGGAAGATCGGGCGCCCATCCTTGCGCGAAGAAAGGAGCGAGCGTCCAAGGATCGGCTTATCAATCGCAATCGAGCCGATTACGATATCCACCTCACTGATAACCCTATCGATGTCACCGAGTGATACAGCCGATCCCCCAAAACGCTCTGCCAAGTCGGCTGCCCGCTCTAATGTACGGTTTGCAACCGTTATCTTGCTGCACCCCTGCGCACACAGGTGCAACACAGAGAGCTCTGCCATCTCTCCACTTCCAACGACCAAAACAGATGTCTCAGAGAGATCTGAAAAGATCTGCTGAGCAAGCCGCACAGCAACGTAGCTTACGGATACCCCGTGCTGTGAAATATCTGTATGAGAACGCACGCGCTTAGCAACGTGAAATGCGCTCTGAAAAAGGTGATGAAGCTGAGTTCCAACACTCGATACAGCAACTGCTTCTCTATAGGCCTGCTTCACCTGTCCTAAAATCTGCGCCTCACCAACCACCATCGAGTCAAGGCTGGCAGCTACTCGATATACGTGATAAACAGCTTCTTGATCCGAGTGCTGGTATATCGCCTCAGCGGGGAAGGCTCCTGCACCAAAGAAGGTGGTGAGGAATGAGCGCACCAGAGCTGCATTTCCCCCAGCCGTTACAACCTCAAAGCGGTTACACGTTGAAAGAACAATCGCCTCCTGAGCGATCCCTTCACCTACTATTTTACGCGAAAGCTCTGCAGGCTGCGCGGCCCGTTGCGCAACAAGCTCCCGACCTGCCACATCGAGGGTACGAAAACTGACCCCTGTTACCGCCAGTGGAACATCGTACTCCCGCTGTTGACCGCGCTGTTTGAATGTAGAGCTTTTCATACCCCACCGTGCGACAATCTATTTGAGGCGCTAAGCAGAAAAAGCACCGAGAGAAAGAACAACCCAGAAACGTAGAGGGCAAATCGCGCAAACTGTTTATTTGAGCACTTCTTTACAAGCCGTAGGTAGAGCACTAACGCAAGCAGTATCCAGGTAACGATACCCGAAAACACCGACACCACATCAGAAAAAACCGGACGCTGAGCGCTCACTGCCCATAAGCCTCCACTGAGCACCACAAACGAGATTGAGACAAAGCTTACCTGTACAAGCTGCCTATTGAGCGCATCGAGCCGCTGCAAATTCGGAGCTGAGATATCGAGCACATCACGTTTCTTAGATTTAAGTCGCTTCTCAACGATCAAGTATACAGCACTCACAACTAACGCGAGCACAAGCGATACAAAGGCAAAGAGCGCAGGAACTGCATGCAGCAGCGGCAGAACAACTCCACGCACCTGATCACTACTCTGTTTATCGATCAGCGATGTTGCTGCTTGGTGGAGTAGATACGATGAACACCCCATAAAGAGCACTATCAGCGGCACTATAAAGGCCCCAATCAAAGGAGAAGATAGCCGTTTACCGAGCCCAACGAAGGCTACCGCCAACCCCCACGAGGCCCACAGGAAGTAATCAGCGCTGTTACTGAGCAAGATGTAGCGCGGATCAAGGAGAACATTCAGGACAGTTGCTGTATGGCAAACAAACCCAGCGTACAGCAGCGCTTGAGTTGCAACACTCGTCTTTCCCTTACGACTAGGACGCCAGAGCTGCACCCCATTTAGCGCAGTTGATGCGATGTAGAAGAGGATCGTTGCTATTGCGAGTGTGTGTGTCATCCCTTCTTACTCGATGTCACTAGCTCTACTAAACGCTGCACATTCTCTACTGGTGTGTGCGGCACTATACCGTGACCTACGTTAAAGATGTGTCCGGGCAGCTCTTTCGCCTCGGCCAGGATATTCCGCACAACCCCTTCAATGTACTCCCACGGCGCACACGCTAGCACCTGCGGGTCGAGGTTTCCTTGCAGCGGAACTTTTCTGCCGACGAGCTGCGCCGCCTCAGGGAGCGTTAACCTCCAATCGACCCCAAACGCATCTGCAGGCAACTTTGAGAGTCGCGGAAAGAGTCCCGTAACTGAAGTGGCGAAGAAGATAACCGGGACAGACACCCGAGCTTTCACCTGCGTGATTAGCTCCTTCAGGTACGGAGCAACGAAAACTTCATATTCACGCGGGCCAACGTACCCGAGCCACGAGTCGAATATCTGCAATGCCTGACAACCACACTCAACTTGCGCAACGAGGTAATCAGCTGAAGCCTTCACAAGTTTTCGCTGCAAGGTTTCCCACGCCGCAGGTTGTGAGAGCATAAAGCGCTTCACGTTCTCAAGGTCACCTGGGCTCTGCCCCTCAATCAGGTAGCTTGAGAGGGTAAACGGCGCGCCACAGAAACCTATCAGTGGAGTCTTTCCATTCAGCTCACGAGTAACAAGCTTAATCGCATCAAGGGTAAACCGAATCCCCTCATACGGATCAACATCACGCAGTAACTCTACGCTACGCGCATCACGTATAGGGTTCTCAATAACTGGTCCCTCGCCCTTCTTAAACTCAAGCTTTGCCCCCATCGGGATAAGGGGTGTTAAGATATCAGCAAAGATTATTCCCGCATCAAGCGCAAAACGCCGCAACGGTTGGAGCGTTACTTCACATGCAAGCTCAGGAGTCATCACCATCTGCAGCATCGAGTTACCCTCGCGCAGCTTACGGTACTCGGGAAGATACCGCCCCGCCTGGCGCATCAGCCAGATCGGAGTAGAATCAGTTTTTCTTCCTGCTAAGGTATCTAGAAATAACGACACGATAAGGTTTCCTCACCATTACGAACGGATTACACACCTCTTGGCGCGATGACTTCCTGCCCACCCATGTACGGCTGAAGCGCCTTCGGAATAGCTACCGTCCCATCTGCTCGCTGATGGTTCTCAAGGAGCGGTATCAAGATACGCGGCGACGCGATACAGGTGTTGTTAAGGGTGTAGCAGAAAACGTTCTTACCGTTCTCGTCCTTGTAACGGGTGTTCAGGCGCCGAGCCTGGAAATCGTAGAACGAAGAGCAGCTATGGGTTTCACCGTACGCTTTTCGCGACGGCATCCACGCTTCGATATCGTTCTTGTAGATCTGCCCCTGCCCCATATCTCCCGTGCACACGTCTACCACACGGTACGGAATCTCAAGGAGCTGCATCACCTTCTCTGCGTTGCCGAGTAACTCTTTGTGGAAGCGCATACTCTCTTCGGCATCTGCTCGACACAGTACTACCTGCTCAACTTTGTAGAACTGATGAACGCGGTAGAGGCCGTGAGTGTCTTTGCCGTACGCCCCCGCTTCACGGCGGTAGCACGGCGAATACCCTGCGTAACGCTTCGGTAGCTCATCGAGTGAAAGGATCTCATCAGAGTGAAACGATGCAACCGGAACCTCTGATGTGCCGATCAGGTGCAAACCCTCATCACGTTGATCGAGATGGTACGCCATCTCTTCTCCACCGGGGAAATATCCGGTAGCAAACATCGCTTCGTACTTAACGATGTGCGGAGGGTCCATCAAGATGTATCCTGCCTTGTGGAGTACATCCATCGAGAGACTCATTACAGCGTGCTGCAAACGGGTGCCATCACCCTTTAAGAAGTAGCTGCGAGCCCCGGCTGTCTTCACCCCGCGCTCGATATCAAACAGATCAAGCTCACGTCCAAGCTGTACATGGTCGCGCAACGGAAACAAAGGCGTTGACACCTCACCCCACGAGCGCACGTGTACGTTCTCGGTGTCATCCTTTCCAACGGGAACACAATCGAGAGGAATAGAAGGGATGTGCCCTTGTTTTTTTATCCACGTTTCCTCAAGCGCTTTAAACTCTTCTTGAGCACCCTTCAAGCGCTCAGCGAGCTGCTTCATCTCTGCAAGCTTTGACTCTTTCTCGGCGCCCTGTAGCTTGGGGATAGCCTTACTGACTGCATTCTGCTCGGCACGCATCCCTTCAAGGTCTGTTCGCATCTTGCGAACCTGCGCATCGAGTTCAAGGAAGGCTTTTACATCAAACGATACGCGCTTCTTCTGACACGCTTCCTGGTAGGCTTCAGGTCGTTCTCTAAGGTCGTGAAGATCAATCATGGTGGGCTCCCTGGCGCACTGACAATGTATGCTTCTAGACTAGCCAAGGGACTGTATTTTTTCAAGGAATTGGGGCAGGAATAGGAGCTATTTACCCCCTAAAAGCTCCTGCAGAACCCTTACAATCCCCCCTTCTGAGTGCTCTACCGCCTCGGCGGCAACGCTTAGGCCATACGAGCGCAGAGCGCGGGTCGTAATCGGCCCCACCGACACGATGCGATACCCACTAAGCACCCCAGACCGAGCACCGAGCGCAGCAACCGTTGCGTGCACAGCAGAGGGGCTCATAAAGAGGATATATGCTCCCCCTGCACCACTCTGCAAATCAACCACGCGCTCGACTTCAGCGGGCGCTGGCACAGAGCTGCGCGTTGTGTAGGTTGTTACCGTATCAACTGCGATGCCGTTACCTTGCAGCTTCTGCGCAAAAACGTTTCTGCCCTCACTCGACTGAGCGACTAAGACATGTTGATTGGGCGAAATGCGTTGTAGGAACTCATCAGCGAAGTGCTCTGCAACGAACGCTGACGGGATAAAGTCCGCCTCGCGACCGAAGCAGCTACGCAGAACCTCTGCCGAGCCTGTTCCTTGAACAGCAAACGCAACGCTTGGTGAAATACTCGCTCCTGCTAACTCTTCTCGTAAGAGATCGCGAAACACGGTAACGGCGGTAGGGCTAAGAAACACAAGCCACTGGTTACTACGGGAAATGGCTGCTGTGACCCGCGCGCGATCACTGTCAGAGAGCGCAATCCTTTCACACGTCAAAACTGCAAAGTGGTGTGGATCAAAACCTGCTGCGCTCAACGCATCACGCAGGTGCCGCGCCCCAGCGTAGGGTCCATCAGGCCTTGTAATTACGACAGTCGGTCGCTGCATAGTTTAATGCGCCGCGCACAACCGCGTAAAACCGCGATTAAGGGCATCAGCAGCAAGCCGCTGTCCGAGCGCTTCCTCGGCTCCAGCACTATCCTCGCCGCATACTTCAATACAATCAGTACCGTCCTGTGAAAGACAGCGCCCCCACAAGATAACGCGCTCAACCCCTTCGTGCTCTTCGACTACCGCATAGGCAGCAACCGGCGTGTTACATCCGGCACCAAGCGCTTGCAGAAACGACCTCTCTGCGGTTACCGCGCGCGCTGTAGGGATGTGGTGCAACCCCTGAAGCATCTCATGCAGCTCGGTATCGTTACTGCGACACTCAATCCCTAGAGCGCCCTGACCTGGAGCGGGTAGCATCACCTCAGTTGAGAGCACTTCAGTTATCTCTTCCTCTAGTTCAAGCCGCACGATTCCCGCACGGGCGAGGATGATTGCATCGTATGCCCCTCCGTCAGCGCGGAGCTTCTTAAGACGGGTGTCTACGTTCCCTCGAATATGAGCTATCTTTAGATCTGGTCGGGCGTGGATGATCTGAGATGAGCGTCTGACGCTCGATGTGCCTACAACGGCACCAGCCGGAAGCGCGCTCAACGCAAGACCATCGCGAGAAACGAGCACATCTTCCACGTAACTGCGCTGAGGAATAGCGCCGATAGTAAACTCAGGGGCAAGCGTTGTCGGTAGGTCTTTCAGCGAATGAACAGCGAGGTCTATCTCGCCCCTCTCAAGTGACTCTTCGAGCTCTGCGGTAAAGAGCCCCTTGCCACCAATCAAAGGGATAGCTGCTGTGCTGTCTTGAGTCTTATCACCCGTTGTTATGATGTGCTTTAGCTCAACAGTAAGGTCCGGGAAGTGCTTCTGCAAGGTGGCCTTAACGTAGTTACTCTGCCACAATGCCAGTGGGCTCTTGCGGGTGCCGATGATGAGTTGTTTTCGCATAGCTAGTCTTCGAATAGAGCCAATAGCAGCACTATAAGTTACGGGGCAGCTTCTGTCGACTAGCGGGGTTTACAATATATCGTGGCTCCTGGAGGGGGAGCTTGGTTTTGAAGGGGGGCGGCTATGGGACTCAAATGTCGGGGTTTTAAGCGCGCGTCACAAAATGAGCTTCATAGGAACCTGACGCAAATTAGACAGAAGGCGAGCTATAGAAGAGCCGCATAGTTCTTAACCAGGCGCTCAGTTCTGATTCTTATTTTCTCGATATGGGTGAACCAGGCGATTATTCTCTCTACAACTCACCGCGTAGATCCTAAGCCCGATCAGACTCCCTTAAGCTGCCTCTCTCAGGGACCACGCGCTAGAGGCTCTGGGTTTGTATCCCTTCAAAGATTTTTTTGTGCCCGTTCTCCCACCGACAGATATCCCCGCCGTAGTGCTTTATGCTCACCTCTATCAGCGACTCACCGGCCCGCGAAGGTTTAGCTTTGCCAAAACTTCACAAGTGCCCACCGTAGTTTTCTAGCGGACCTGGAAGGTCCGCGGTCCATGTTAGCTCCGCAAAAAGCAGCGCGTTGACTTAATCCTTTAATCACACCACTACGAAGAACCACCAGAGCATTTCAAGCAAAAACTCCCTCAAACACTCCAAACTACTACCAGCTAAAAAATTTCGCCTCCGAGTGTAAAGCTCTAACAGCGGCTTCCGATACCGACCCTATGCTCCGCAGTACCTCGAAAAAATTCACCCGTGCTCCCTATATCTCAG
>JBIIHY010000110.1:0-8723 GCA_044235305.1 Bdellovibrionota bacterium | reverse complement strand
ACCGCGGGCTTTAGCCCGCCAAAACATCAGCACTCCACCGAAACTTCTAGCGGACCTCCCCTTGGACCGCGGGCTTTAGCCCGCCAAAACATCAGCACTCCACCGAAACTTCTAGCGGACCTCCCCTTGGACCGCGGGCTTTAGCCCGCCAAAACATCAGCACTCCACCGAAACTTCTAGCGGACCTCCCCTTGGACCGCGGGCTTTAGCCCGCCAAAACATCAGCACTCCACCGAAACTTCTAGCGGACCTCCCCTCGGACCGCGGGCTTTAGCCCGCCAAAACATCAGCACTCCACCGAAACTTCTAGCGGACCTAGAAGGTCCGCGGTCCCATCCCCCTCGCGCCGCTATGTGACTAACTAGCTTCACCACCTCACATCACCGCGAAATGACTTTGAAGCTACAACTGAAAGCTGGTAGTTTTCCCCAGTGTCACCTAAATCTACCGTGTACCATTTCTCTATTGAACTCTCCGACATGGATCGCGGTGTATACGAGTCCTTCAAGCTCCCAACTGCTCTTCATCCGTCCGAGAGCCTCGAATTCATGATGGCACGAGTGGTTGCCTTTGCGCTCGAATACGGAGAAGGAATTGCTTTTTCACCCGGCATTGGGGCAACAGAAGATCCAGCAATCTCCATCAAGGGCTACGACGGAACATACAAGGCGTGGATCGATGTCGGAGCTCCAAACGCCGAGCGGCTGCATCGAGCGGCGAAGTTAGCGCAACGAGTCGCTGTATACTGCCACCGTTCAGCCGATGTTGTGTACCAGCGACTGATACAGGCTCCGATATTTCGGGGAGAGAGTGTTGCTTTCTACTCATTCGAGGACGATTTTATCTCCAATCTTGTAGCAACCCTCGATCGGCGAAATGAGTTAGCTATCTCTCGCAGCGACAGCACGTTGTACGTGCAGAGCAATGGTCAAAGTCACTCGTCTCCTCTTGTGGAGCGGTACCTCATCTGAGGTGTGCCAGTGCTCCGAGGAGTCACCCCCCTTCAACATCCCGCTGCAACAAGTCATTTAATCCATCAAATGACCCGTTAGACATCACAACGATGACATCAGAAACCTTACTTGCTCCAGCCTTTCGCTCAAGATGCTGCCACAGATACTCACGAATCGCTGACACGTCTGGCAGACAAACAGACGGAGTGCCTGCCGCAGCAACATCGTTGCTTAACGCCGAGACCTCAATTAGCTCTACGCCCGAGTCAATTGCGCGCGCTGTTACATCCTTGAAAATAGCCGCATCTGCTCCCTTGAAAGCATTAATGTACTCCTGCTGAAATACCTTTCTGCGGCTGGTATTAGAGCGCGGCTCGAAGATGGCCCACAGCTTTGCATTTGGGAATGAGTCTCGTACGGCTGAGATAGTTTGCTGAACCGCTGTTGGGTGATGTGCAAAATCTTCAATCAGTGCGATGCCATCCTTTACAACACGTAGCTCTTGTCGGCGCTTTACAGTCTTAAATACCTTGAGCGCCTCGAGCGTCTTCACTCGGGGCAATCCAACGATCTCTGAAACAACAAGTGCAGCAGTAGCGTTGCGAGCGTTGTACTCACCGATAAGAGGTATAAAAAACGGAATGCTTTCCCCCTGCGGCGTGCGCACGGTTACCACCTGCGACATCCCCTCCATCGAGCGCGCTGTGATTCTATAGTCAGCATCCTTATCAGCTCCAAACGTTACTATCGTGCACTGCACCGACGAGCGCCACGACTCAACGAGCTTCTTAACGCGTGGAAAGTCTACGCAGCATACTGCTGTGCCAGTTTTAGGGAGTCCGTGTACAAGCTTTGCAAACTCACTCTCGATAGCTTCAACATTTGCATAGATATCAGCGTGGTCGTATTCGATCGCATTAACCACAGCAGTATCTGGAGTATAGAAAGAGAACTTTGGCACCTTGGCAAAGAAGGCGCTATCGTACTCATCTCCTTCAACAACTGAAAATGGGCCAGTTCCTACCGCAAGACTTTGCGGCAGTCCTTGAGCAACACCGCCTACAAAGTACGAGGGGCTTTGCTCGTGATGCAGGAGCATCGAGGCAATAATGGCTGTTGTTGTCGATTTACCGTGCGTTCCAGTCACCACAATCGAGTGACGGCCGGCGATTGCAACTTCTTGCAGGATCTTGGGGAAGCATGTGTAAGGCAGGTTGTGCTCTTCAACAACGACGAGCTCTGGATTTCCGTAGCTTATCGAATTTCCAATAACCACTAGAGAAGCGTCGGTCGGCACGTTCTCAGCTGCATAACCAACGCAGAGCTTGACTGCAGAACTGCCAAGAAGAGACTTCATTGGCTCATAAAACTCTTTATCGCTTCCTGAAACAGAGACGCCGCGCTGAGTGAGCGCTATAGCTATCTGTGCCATCGCAACGCCACACACACCTATGACGTGAATCTTCTCGCCTGGTTTTAAGGTATGGAGACTCGTTGTTCTAGAAACCGCGAAGAACTCTTTTGGCATCAGGTAACCTAGTTAAAGAGGCTTGGATAGAGGAGCCGAAAACGGGGGATCTGTACCGTAAAGAAGCCACCTGAGGTGCGCTTGAAAATATACGAGCCTCGCATAGAGCCAACGGGATCTTTAATCACACAGCTACTGGTGTATTCAAAACGCTGGCCGGGCTCTAAAATCGGCTGAAGCCCGACAACCCCCTCACCTGTCACCTCTCCTATCTGCTCATCGGCAGATTCAATCAGCCAGTGACGCTCAAGGAGCTGCACCGTATCGCCAGAACGATTTTCAATCTGAATAGTATAGGCAAAGGCGAACACTCCACTTGCTGGATTTGACTCATCCTCAAGGGGCGCTGGTTCAACAGATATAACGATATTGGCGGTCGTTTCGGTAAATGTTGACATACCCCCCTACTTTATACCCCTCCTAGACGGGTGAACAAGGGATCAAGAGAGTCATTTTGCCCCCGCTGTTAATTCTCTCAGGTCCGTGGTACCAGAAGGGCATGTCGTCTCGATTATCGTTCACGTCAGCGCTTCAACTTCTACGCCCCTACCGCGATGATATCGATGCACGTGATGTGGTGCGTCGCGTGCGAGAAGCGTGGCGGCAGCTACGAGGTGACCAAACCTGGAGGCGCTCTCAGCCGTTCTTTGGTTCAGGACTATCGCGCCCGTTTAGGAGTGATTCATTTGATCTTAGCGGCGATACCCTGACGGCAACTCTTCTTGACCCAGACGCTCAAGATCAACTCGAGCAGCTCGTTTGCAGCATGCTCCCGTGGCGTATCGGCCCGTATAATCTTGGCGGCTACAATATCGATAGCGAGTGGCGCTCAGATAAGAAATGGCACCGAATACTTCCACTACTGCCCAAGCAACCTGGCTTAAAGATCGCTGATGTCGGATGCAGTAACGGCTATTTTCTCTTCCGGATGGCACACGCCCTTAAACCTGAACTTGCTCTCGGTTTTGACCCAATTAATAGATGTTGGCTGCAGAGTACACTCCTACTCTCTATGTTTCGTCTAGGAAACACAGGGATGCTGCCACTTGGACTTGATGCACTTACGCTGTTTAGAAATTTCTTTGACCTTACTGTGTGCATGGGGGTTATCTACCACCAACGAGATCCATACGAGGCGGTACGGACATTAGTCGGCGCGACTAAACCGGGAGGTACAATCCTACTTGAAAGTTTGGTGATTAATTCAGACCTGCCTGTGATGCTCATCCCACAAGAGCGGTATGCTAAGATGCGAAATGCGTGGATGGTGCCATCACCGGGTGCATTAGCCAACCTACTTGAGCGTGCTGGCTGCTCAGACGTTTCGATTCACCGATTTGGTCCTATCACTACTACCGAGCAACGTCGCACCCTCTTGGCCCCATTTGAAAGCCTAGAAGATTTTCTTGATCCTCAGGACAGCTCTCGAACCGTGGAGGGATATCCTGCGCCACACAGCGCAGCGGTGGTTGCGGTGCGCAAACGGTGAGCAACAGCAAATCCTTTTTCACCACCCTGCTAGTACTCACTACCTATCAACAGCTCTTCAATCGAAACCTCAAGCGCCTTGGCAAGCTTTGATATCGCGCCGATACTTATATTCTGTTTTCCGTGCTCAACGGCGCTAATGTAAGCCCGGTCGAGATCGGATGAGCTAGCAAGCTCCTGCTGGCTCATTCCGCGCAGCTTTCTGTATTCATGCACTGAGTGACCGAGCTTCCTCAAAAAGAGGGCGAGTGCATTTTCCGAATTTAGAAGCCCACACAACTCACGCGCGCAGGTAACCGCACGTTGTGGGTCGATCACCACTGCATCAGCTTTGATCTCCTCAGCGCGCTTAGGGTTCATCACCAATGCAGCCCCGCCTACCATGACTTTTGGCCCCGCCGGTATCTTGTGAAGCTCAGCCACTAACTTTGCTGCAACTGGAACCAACGAATCGAGGGAACATGAAACACACACCAGGTTCGCGCCACGGGCTTTAACAAAAGGCACCAGGTGGTCGGTCGGAACATCTGCGCCGAGGAAGTCCACCTCCCAACCATCCACCATAAGAAAATCCGACACTGCTTGAGCACCGATAAAGTGTTGGTCACCTTCAACTGAGCACACAACGGCTTTAAGTCCAAGTTTGAGTCTCGTCTTTAGCATCGACCGCAGTCGCGCCATCTGTCGCAGCGTTATCTGTGTAGCTTGGTGTTCTTGCGGAATAGTGACATCCCCACGGTGCCACCGCGCGCCGATATCGATCTGCACAGGCATCAATACATCCAGATAAAGCTTTGATGGGATAATGCCCGATAGAAGACCCTGGTCGATAACCTGTTGGGCAACATCAGCGTTCCCCGCCAGTACCGCTTCTCCGTAAGAAGCACGGACCCTTTCGATTAGTTCAGTAGCCACGGTTACCCCCTGCTTATCAGCACCGTATAAGGATGTGATCTTTGATGTTTTATTAACTTCACACCTAGTCTACCGCGTGTTGTGTTAATTAACCAGCTTGTGATTAATTTTTTTATATATACAACACATAATATGGCCTATTTGCTAAAAGCCTAGGGGGCCAACGCCAACAAAGGCTACAAAAATCGCAACAGTGTCATAACCTTAGCATGGCTCCGGCTGTTTCCTACCATGATGCCCTTAAGGTGCTTGACCTCTTACCGAGTGCATCCAGCGCTGAAGCCGAGGCTGCCTATCGCGACCTCATAAAGGTGTGGCACCCCGACCGCTTCCCAACTGACGAGCGCCTGAGGATGAAAGCCGAGGAGAAAACTAAGCAGCTTACCGAGGCGATGACGGTCATTAGAAACTTTTCTACCGCCAAACAAGCCGGCCCACCCCCCTCTGCTAGCTCAACAGAACAAGCGCCCTCTGGCGAGCCTACCCAGCAGCAATTTCACTCGCATCACTCCAGGACCTCTGACAACGTCGTCCCACCCGTGCACGCCCATCGGCGCTTTCGCTCTTCGTTGCTTTACATGCTTGCTTCTGCTGCGCTGCTTGCTATCTGCTTCACAACGCTACTGCGACCTAATATCTCTGCACACACCGGCGCATTCGCAATCTGCGTTGCTTTGTGGGCCATGCGCGAAATGATTAAGCAGGGCTTCGTCGGCGCCGTTAACGTTCCCATTTTCAATATGAATCGCGATGGCGTCTACATATTCAATCACGGCTGGTTTGCGTGGAATGAGCTTCAAGAGATTGAGTCGCGCATTCAACACGGCACTGCTGTAATTGCCGTAAGACTCTCACCAAGAAGGCTCGCCACTCAGAGCATTATGCATCGCGGTCTTCTAAAACTACGAAACCTACTGTTTCGCGCTCATTACCTTGTGCCATTTTCGGACCTTACAGTTTCTTCAAGTGCGGTCATTTCTATCGCCCGACACCACTTCGCTCACAGCACCGGTAAGACCACTCGAACTGGTCAACGCGGCTACCTATTTTGGATTAGCACGCTTGAGTTCACATCAATTGCATTAGCTATAGGGTGGTATATTTTCGGACAAGATCCGCACCCGTTTGAAGTCCTACCATATTTTGCAATCGCCGCGGCCTGTCAGGCAGTTAGGCTTGTCTACCAGCGCCCCAAGAGGAGTTGATTCCGGCCGTATTTCGCGATACCGTTTTTCTATCAATTAGTAACATTTCTGCCGCCCTAGCTCAGTTGGTAGAGCATCTCATTCGTAATGAGAGGGTCGCGTGTTCGAGTCACGTGGGCGGCTTAGTTAATCTTTCGAAGGCCGTTACAGTGAAGCGCAGTAGTGTCGCCACCATTATTACGGTCTTAGCCACATTAGTCCTGCGCCCTTCTTGTTTTGCTCAGAGCAGGGAATCAGTAAAAATTGGTGCCTTATTATGCCAGACGGGCAATTGCAGTGATTGGGGCTCTGCTGCTTTGAAAGGAGCCGTCTTAGCGCAGGAGCGAGTTAATTCATCGGGTGGAATATTTTCGAGACCGATCGAACTCATAGCAGAGGACAGTTCTGAATCAATATCAGGGACGCAGGCAGTAACTGCTTTTCAAAGTCTGCTACAACGCAATTTGCACTTTTTTATTGGACCATCTTGGTCACCAGCAGCACTAGCTATCGCACCAATTGCGGCGAGACGGTCGGATATCGTCGTTATTACGCCTTCAGCAAGCGCCAGAGAGTTCAGTCGGACTGCCTCACACTTGTTTAATGTTCGACCGCCAGAAGAATTAGCCACACGAGCTTTGGCTCGTTACGTTTTTAATCAAGGCAAACGGAGCGTGGCTATTTTCAGCAGCCAACAATCGGCAGAGAGTGCGCAGGGTAAAATTTTCGAAGATGAGTTCAAGAAGTTGGGCGGCATAGTAACGATACGGATTGAGCCTGTGCCAACTCAGACAGATCTTCGAACAGAGGCGATCAGACTGGTCAAAACTTCACCTCAGTCGATCTTCTTCATGAATTATAATCAGATTGAGACTGGCATTAAGGCTCTGAATAGTTTGGGCTACAAAGGCATGCGCTTAGCAATAAGTATTGATGACGCAAGGGTATCATCGTCAAAAGGATTGCTTGAGGGATTTATCATTAGTCGAGCTGCAGAACCAACGGAGGAATTTAGAAGCGCATTTAGACAACGGTTCGGAGAGGCTCCTGGTTTATCAGCAGAGGGGGGCTATGATGCGGTCATGCTGCTGGTACAAGCATTGAATCAGGCTGGAGACTTTGACGTTCGACGGGTTAAAGACAAACTACAGCAGGGCTCATATTCGGGAGCAATCGGTGCCTTTACATTTGATCAGAATAGGGAGGTAGTTCAGGCACCTGAGCTGTTTGTTGTAAGGAACGGCAAACTCAAACGATTGTCGAAATAGCGGCATTCAGGTTTCGAGTCAGTTTTGTGTCAGTTCAAAAGTTAGCTGCTTAAGACGTTGCAAGATACTGATGTTTCAGCTATTTTTTATGCAGAATCGGACAAGCAATTAATTCGTAATGAGAGGGTCGCAGCTTGTCCGCCGTAGCCTGTGGCGAAGGTGGATGTTCGATTCACGTAGGTGGCTTACTCAATCTCATATCGGTGGTTCTCATGCACAGACTCGCTCTCGTAGTTTTCCTGTGGGCGCTGCTCACGTTCAACGTCGAAGCTCAGGAATCAACTCAGCAGCGAATTAAGATAGGTGTTGTCTACGGTTTCACGGGAGCTGCGCAGGTATGGAGTGAGTACGGGCGCATGGGGCTCGAACTTGCTAAGGATGAGATCAACAGCTCGGGGGGTATCAACGGGAAACAGGTCGAGCTGGTATTTGAGGATTCGCGGTCTAATCCAACACAATCGGTGGCGGCTTATCGCAAGCTAACTAAAATCGATCAGACCAGAATTGTTCTAGGCGATGTATGGGATTTTTTAACTAATCCTCTCATACCACTTGCAGAGAGAGACAAGGTGATATTGTTTTCTCCGACGGTGATGCCCGATGCCGTCGAGAGGACTAACGACTATTTCTTCACCATGGGCGAACGTCGAGAGACGCTTGGCTCTGCGGTAGATCTCTTCTTTAAGAGAAATCCAGATGTGAAACGGGTGGGAATTTTTTGCTGGGACGATCCATGGGGACAATCTTATTTGCGAATCTGGCGGGATGTTGCTGAAAAGAATGGTGTGACGATTGAGAGCGTCTTATGCACCATGGATTTCAATAACGACTTCAGAGCTGATGTCACAAAAATGGCGGCAAAGCGGTTAGATGCGGTTATCATCGCACACATGGCGAATGTTGTTCTTCAGCGAATGAAGGAGCAAAAACTGCTGGTAAAAGTACTAACAACAAGCAACGTGGTCGAGGATATCAAGATCAAGCAAGCTCCTAAGGAGCTCTTTGAAGGTATTTACCTGACGGATTGGAAACCAAACGATGAGTTTGTCCAGAAATTTAGATCGAGGTTTAACACGGATCCCGTTGTTGAGGCTCACAATAGCTACGAGACGCTGCGTTCGATTGCTAAGGCTCTCAAGTCAAGCGAGACAGACACTGTAGAAGCGTTGAGAACAATCAAATATGATGGGGTTGCGGGGCTGATAGACTTCACTGGTTCATCTTTTGCGAATAAGAGCACAGCGCAGCTTTATAGGGTGCAAAACGGCAATTTCGAGCTGGTTCACTGAAGCGGGCGACAGCAATTTGAGTCAGTTTTGTGTCAGTTCAAAAGTTAGCTGCTTAAGACGTTGCAAGATACTGATGTTTCAGCTATTTTTTATGCAGA
>JBIIHY010000412.1:0-2594 GCA_044235305.1 Bdellovibrionota bacterium | reverse complement strand
GAGAACTGCCTTTGCAAATCGCAAAGACGGAGCGGCTTTTGTTAGTCTACACGTCAACGCTTCAGAAGAGCACGACGCTGATGGGCTTGAGGCCTATTACCTCGATAACACTAACGACGAGGCCAGTCGCAAGCTTGCCGAGCGAGAGAACGGAGTGCCCCCGGGAGAGGCGCTCGACGATTTATCTTTTATGCTAAGCGACCTTATTCAGAGTGGAAAGCTAGAGGATTCGATAGTCTTAACCAGATCGGTAGAGTCAGGGATACGCTCCAAAGTTATGCCATTGCACAAAGGTCTACGTTCGTTGGGTGTGAAGAAGGCGCCGTTTTTTGTTCTTGTTGGTGCCCACATGCCGTGTTCGTTGATAGAGATGTTCTTTGTGGATAGCCCTAAAGAAGGGCGGAAGCTACGTGATGATTCCTTTCGTTCGGCTCTTGCTTCGGGTATCGCTGATGGAATCGCCCGTTTCCTCAAGAGGACCTGAAAATTAGTGGTGGTAGTATGCTTGAAGTGATAACCGTTCCAGTGACCCTTTTCGGTCAAAATGCTCGTGTTTTATGGTGCTCGGGGAGTAAAGAAGGAGTGATCGTTGACCCTGGTGGCGATGTCGATCTGATTACAGGGGCCTGCGATGCTGTCGGAATCAAGGTTACGGCTATATGGCTGACACATTCCCACCTAGACCACTGTGCCGGCGTGGCGGCTTTACTTCGGCGCTACTCCGTGCCTTTACTGGCGCATCCTGATGAGCGAGCCTTTAGAGAGCGCGTACCTGAGATAGCGGGTATGTACGGACTTCCGGCAGATGAGTGGCCGGCTTGCCCAGAGCCAACCAGGGCTATACGAGGTGGCGAAACGTTGAGTGTGGGCAGCGCAAGTGCTCTGGTGTTGTTTACTCCTGGCCACTCCCCAGGCCATTTAAGTTTTTACTTCGCAGAAGATAACCTGGTTGTTAGCGGTGATGCTCTGTTTGCTGGATCAATCGGAAGAACCGATCTCCCCGGCGGAAATCATGGCCAGTTAATTGAGAGTATTTCCAGGGAGCTTCTGAGTTTGCCACCACAGACCCGGGTTCTTAGCGGTCACGGAGAGGACACAACGATAGGCGCAGAGCGACGTGGGAACCCATTTCTGCAGGGTTAAATGCTGAGAGATCGCCTGTGTGTGAGCATTTACGCAATTTGCGTGTTAAAACAATACATTGAGGCCTATGATCACCTTGGGTTGCCCACTAATCATGTCGATAACAGATGGTGAAAAGTAAGGGTCGGTGAGCCTGGCAAGGCTTTTTCCGGACATCACTGTAGGCTATGATCTCAAAAACTGTGTGTTATGGCTAATTCTCGACTAAAAAAGCGGCTGGTGCTGGGGGTAACGGGCTCTATAGCTTGCTACAAAGCTGCTGAGCTTGCGCGCTATTTTATGCGACGCGGTTACTCCGTCAGGGTGGTAATGACCGAATCAGCCACTAAATTCGTCGCGCCGCTTACATTCCAAGCGTTGACTGGTAACCCTGTTGCTGAGAGTTTTTGGAGTGAGGGACAGCCAGGTACCATTGGCCATATTGAGCTGGCAGATTGGGCCGATGTGGTTGTAGTCGCCCCGGCAACAGCTGATTGCATCGCTAAGTTAGCTCACGGATTTGCTGGGTCGAGTCTCTTGGCCGTTGTGCTGGCTACTAAGGCACCGGTAGTGGTCGCTCCAGCGATGAATGTGAATATGTTTGAAAATCCCCAGACGCAAGCAAACCTGCTACTGCTAGAAAAAAGAGGCATGACTATCGTTGCTCCGGAATCAGGAGCATTAGCGTGCGGCTGGACCGGCAGTGGTCGTCTGGCTTCCGCCGCTCAGGTGTTCGCTGCTACTGAGAGGGTATTAGGGCCCGGCGACTTAAACGGACGTCGAGTGGTGATCTCAGCCGGTCCCACACGAGAGCCGATCGATCCGGTTCGCTACCTCTCCAATCGTTCCTCAGGAAAGATGGGGATCGCCCTTGCTCGTGAGGCTTACAGACGTGGGGCGCAAGTAGTCTTGGTGCACGGGCCTCTTGGATACACCCCGGTACTGCCAAGCGAGATAATTCGTAGGCCGGTCGGAACCGCTGAACAGATGCACAAAGCAATCCTTGCGGAAGTCTATGGACCAGACGGTTCGATAGGAGCTGATATTGCTGTGATGGCTGCAGCTGTAGCTGATTTTCGTCCCGACGCACCTGCAGAGTTAAAGATTAAGAGAGCCGCTGGGACTCCCTCTGTCGCACTCGAGGCAAACCCTGATATCTTGGCCGAGTTGGGAAAGCGGCGTGTGGCTAGTAGTCGTCCGTGTTTGGTTGGGTTTGCGGTTGAGACCGCTGACCAAGATACGCTTATCGCAGAGGCGCGCGCCAAGCTTGAGAGAAAGGGGGCGGACTTCATAGTTGCTAACCAAGCTGACGTGGCTTTTGAAGGCGACAACAACCGGGTCTGGATAATAAAAAGCTGCGGTGAGGTGGTCCCGGTACCGATGGCCAGTAAACGCCGTGTAGCGCGGGAAATCTGGCGCGAGATAGCCAGTTCAATTAGTTCTGTGAAGGAATAGGAAGCATGTCTGAAGGA
>JBIIHY010000109.1:0-8732 GCA_044235305.1 Bdellovibrionota bacterium | reverse complement strand
CCTACCACTGACGGAAACTATTCTTCCTGAATCAGAAGCTGCCCGCATGGCCACGCGGTGTCAGCAAGGGGATGTTAACGCTTGTGCTCAACGTGATTACCTTAAAAAACGTTACGCTGTAGAGCGCGTATTCGAAAGCATCCGGTTTCGAAGAAATACCCTTACTATTAAAGACCAAGTAAATAAATCAATTGAAGCTACCGGTAGGGTTGGGGCGCTGGCTCTGGTCGGAAATTATCTTGGTGCGGGAATGGCCATGGTTGCGCCGCGCGCGATATCCGCTGTGGTTGAGGGCACAGGGCTAGCACGGGGGCTCTCTAATGCCGCGGCAGTCGGTCGCACCCTTGGATGGACGGCTGAGAAAAACGTAATACTGCTGAAAAGCTTAGCACTTGCCGGCTACGGAAGTTCCCTCGCAGGCACAGCGAACGCAGTCTACCAGTCCGTTTCAGAGTGCGATGAGCTAGCAAAGAGCGTTACCAATGACGACAACCAGTCGTTGAAGGAGTACTTCTCCTGCGTTGAGGCGAAGCAGACAGAAGTCGCAAATATCCTGATGCCGGCCATCGGTCTTAAGCGCCTTTCGGCTGGGCTATGTGGAGGTGCGCGGGTAGTTGCGAGGAGTCGTCTTAAGAACGGCTCTAAGTTAACGGCTAAGGCTGGAAGAGGTTCTGGTGCATGTGGGTTGGTTACTGCGTCGCCGGATGCGGCTGTTCGCGTAAAGCAACCTCAGAAGCCCACGGCTTTTCTGCAAGCTGTTGCAGGAAGACTCACGCTGAGTTCAGCGGAAAGGAGTAAACTTCTTCGAATGGTGAGAGAGGGTATGTTCCGCGTGCCAGGTTCAGCGCGGGAGGCCGAGCGGACCTTAGGAGGAAGGATCTCAAACACAAACGGTACCTACTACTGGGATTCAAGCTCCGATAAAGATCAGGTAGCTGCAAAGTTGGCTCTTAAGTACATCGACAGTGGAGCCCTTGACGAGGCTCCACAGACAGCCAACAGAGTAGCTGAGTTCTTGAAGAGGCGGCTGGCTGATCTAATCAACTCTAAGGTCGTTCCCGGCACGGGGACTCAGGGCCTTGTCATAGATAAGCCGGAGCTGCTCTCTCCGCGAAACTCACCAACTTTTGATTCTATCTACGTTCAGCAATCGATCGCTCTAAAAATTGATCAGCAAGTGACGGGCGCTACGGGGACCATAAAGAGGAGATACACCTACACCCTGCGATGGCATACCAAAGACCCGAGCGCTGTTGGAGTTAACCCTCACGAAGCCTACTACAAAATAGAAAGATCGTTCGAAGAGATTCCAGGACGGATATCCACCACCGTTCGAGAAACTTTTGTGCCGGACGAATTTAGCGCTGGCACGCGCGGCACCTGGATGAGCGATAGTGCAGGGGGCCGCAACAGCGCAGCTGCACATATAAAAGCTGAACTTGAGGACCTTGTTCTGTGAGAGACGTGGCTATTACATCCAAACATTTACTCAAAGCGCTACAAGAGGCGTGTGACTTTTCTGGGCCCGATGCTCTTGAGAGAGCCGCGCGGCTCGTAGAGCGAGCGAACGAGCGCCAGCTTAATAACGAGCTCGTAGCGAAATCCCTCTCTATCGCCATCGAGCCATCCCAGCGAGTCGGCTATGAGCGTCAAGACGCTTTGTTGGCCCTATCTCACAAGCTGCTCCAACTTTCAGCGCACGGACCAACACTCTCTGCAGTTGCGCTCATAGCCTTCTACAGCGGAACTGACGTCTACCACCCGCGCTCCGAATGCGCCCTGAAAGCCCTGGCCGTGCTTCCTTCTCCTGTCCCTGACTACCTACTACCTAAAATTGAGGGATACATGAAGACTATTGCGGAGCACGAGCAGGGGGTCGAATTCACCGCATATGATAGGTTGGGGTACGACATATCAATATCTTTCCCAAAGCGCCTTGAGCAAAACCAAACATCCGATCCACCCCCCCCCAACCCATTCCTCGATAAGATAATCAGCTTCGGCGAGCAGCTGGGCTCTCTCTTCTTCTCGAATTCACAAGATGCGGCCGGTCTAAAGGTACGACTTGGCTTGCTCAACGCAGAGCCTTTAGCACAAGAATACCCTTGGCTCTTTGAGGTAGCGTTAATGACCCTTTCCTACGACCGCGGAGACGAAACTCGTCCTCTGAGAGCAACAGTCGCTCAAGAGATGTTAGAAAAAATTTCCTCCAGTCGCCGCCGCTAATACTTCCGAACCCCCGGATCCACCTCATCAGACCAGCGAAGGATCCCACCAGCGAGGTTAGAGAGCTGCTCGAAGCCTGCTCGCTGAAGCTGTTCAGCTACCCATTGGCTACGACCACCACTGCGACAGTAGACAACTATCTCCTTATCGCGCGGGAGGCGCTCAAGGTTAGTTAACACAGTATCTTTAGGAATAAGCTCGCCGCCGATAGAGCAGATCTCACTCTCGAATTGCTCACGCACATCGAGTAAAAAGAGATCATCGCCCGCGTCTAACCGTGCTTTCAGTTGCTGAGGGGTAATTTGTTGTATTGGCATATGGATGTATTACCGCATTCCAATCCGCGCTTCAAGAAACTGCTGCGTGTCATATTACACCGCAAAAACGACGATCTTAAAGGAAACACGCTCTACGAAAGGGCAAAGCTACCGATCTCATCCCATCCTCTCAAAGATCCCGTAATTTGGTTGTACGGAATAGTCGTTTTTAAATCGTGGGATTTGAACCTCTAGCGATACCGATATACCATGCCGGCGGATATAGATATTACGCGATGTAAATATGGCAACTACGATAAGTGCAGGAATCCAACAGGGGACTAGCGACCAAATACGCCCAGTGATGACGCTACCTCCCGTACCATCTGAGCAGCGCTCCTCCCCACTGCCGTCTCAAATCCTTGCTCATACCTCCAAGTGCCACTTCCTTGCAGCGTTCACGGTGAATGCCGCCGCGAGTACAAGTGTATCAGCCTCCGAAGAAGTACTTAACCACGTAACATCTTGGATACAGAAATTCATACCCTTCTTCCCGCCGGGCAACCCCGCACAGAGAAAGAATTTCGACAGCAAAACTTTCATGCATCAAGATGTTCAGCTTTCAACACTCCTTCACGATACAGCTAGCCTAGCACCCGACTCGGCAGCTCTTCTAGCATGCGCTCTTGAGCACACAGATAGGCACCTGTCTGGGCGTCGCTGGCGAACCGAGATCGTTATCCAAGAGGGCTCTGACGGATCAGCTAAGATTTGTATCGGGGTGTACCACGGACTGAGACGTGAGTACGTTGGGCCACCTCTCATCTCTCCGACCCCAAGCACACCAAGCTTTGTAAGCTCACTCTTAAGGGACCATAGGATTGAATGTTTCTATGATGGCCGAAAAGCCTTCACAAGACCTCTTGCAGTTGATGATTCGGTCGCCAGCGCTTCAAACTTTCTAAGGCTTCTCCTTTCCCCTGCCAGAACAACACCCCTGGTTCTTTTAAATAGCTGCACGGCTGAACACGGTGGCGATTACAAATGGGACCCGAGGGAGATAACCAAAGCATGCATAGGCTCAGGTACGATAGTAGTCGCAAGAACGGCGCTTGAACCGCAGGGGCCTTTCCTCTCTACCGTTGCTAACAATCTTGGAGAGCGAGGGCGCCGATACATCTCAGGTATTACCAACGGCGGCGTGCGGGTATATCAACCTCAACTCAAGCTTACCCACCCGTTAGACCCCACTAGGCACCGTTACTTTCGCCCCGAGGATGGGTCAGATGTGCCAGGGTGGATTCGCGATGGCTTGCGCGATTCCCTACGGGTCTCATTGGACGAAAGGCAAGCAGTTTCTACTTTCGAAGGGGTACGGCAAGCCATCAACCAAGCCGCCGAGTTGAGGCGACTGGATGAGCTGCAAGAACGAGTGACTAAAGCGATGACCGCTGCAGCCGATCCTCATATCGACAAGCAGATTGCGGAAGTGACAACCTTAGTCAGTGATCTCCAACGCGAGCTCGAAGCCCTAAGGTATGCGTCAGCCGAGCTAGCGACTACTAAGGCGCAGCTCGCCGCGAAAGCGGATGAACTTGGCACAGCAGAAACTCTTCTAACCGCCGCCACCGAGCAGATAGCGCACCTGCAAGACGAACTCGAGCAGGAAAGGGCTACTCGCCATGCGGCGGAACACCGAGCGCATGCTCTGAAACAACTCCTTGACGACAGAGGTAACGGCAGCGCAGCAGATGAGGAGCTACAAATTCCCGCGAAAATTCCAGCCACTCCGCATGAAGCCGTCTCTTTCCTAAAGAACGCACTTAAGCCTCGGATTGTGATTCTTGATAAAGCCATACAGTCCGCTAAAGCTCTGCCTGACTTCCGAACCAGAGACGTATGGCACTGTCTTGTACAACTCCATCAAACGCTCTGGTCGCTTCATTTTAACGAAATGGATGGCGATGCTACAGCAAGAGAATCGAACCAGATACCGGATGAGTTTTACCGAAAGACTCGAATCGAGTACGCCGTTCATGAATCCTCCATGACCAAACAAGACAAAGATCTCATGCGCCTGAGACAGGCTGAGATTGACGGAGAGGTATTTGACTTCTCCCCGCACCTCAAGGTCGGAAGTAAGCCTAGCGACCTACTCCGTATTCACTTCGCAATCGACCAGACTAGAAGACGCATCTTGGTATGGCACTGTGGTGGACACCTCGAAACAGCAGGAACCCGGCGCATGTAGAAAAAAGGGTGGATGCCTTACGACATCCACCCTGAACGGAGATATCCGAACAACCTTACTCGTGCAATGCGCGCGGGCTTGTCACCCACAGAATTGCACCTCCAACAGTGAGCATCAGTAGGTTAATGCAAAACATCGCATTTCTACCGAGCTGGTCGACTCCAAGCCACCACGGCACCATAACAGCGACGTAGAGAAAAACACGGAGCGCGTTCCGAACCGACAGAGCCGTGGCTCGTACCGCATCCGGGATAGCCTCGTTAATCGGATGACTAAAGAGGGCCCCTGACATCGACCGGACTACCTGCTGCGGAAGGATAAGCAACCACGCAAGACCGCCAACCATCGTAGCTAGTCCCAGCGTTGAACCGGCCAGAGCAATCATCAGCGCAAACATAATCTGCGCTGCTCGCTTAGGCTCCTTGATCTCTCTCATCCCCATCGCAGTTGCTCCTGCGATGAGATTAAAGAGTGCAAAGATGTACCCCGTCTCAGCTCGACCAATGTCACACTCAGCCAGGTACTCTGGATACATCCAGAGGAATGTTTGGTTGAGTCCAACGAGGAACCCTGGAGCTATCGCCATCCAACGGATAAGCGCTGAACTCAAGAGTATCGATGAGATAGCCTCCCGCAGCGTTCCACCCGGCCGTGCAGCACTAGCAGCTTGCTGCGTGGGCGGCTCAACCATCACGCAACTAAGCAGCAGTCCCAAAACCTGAAACCCAGCAACTAAGTGAAACGGAGCTGACAGATTGCCGGCACTCAAGTAAGCACCAGCAATCGCAAAGAGCGCCATCGCAAGAAACGACGCCCCGATGCTCCACGACCACCACTTCTGAAAGTCGTCTTCACGGTTGAGAGCTCTGCAGCTCTGGAATAAGAACGCTTCATCCGTTCCGGACATAAGCGCTATTCCGAGCGCAGCGAGCACCTCTCCCCAGAGAAACCCAGCAAAGCTCGTTGCTGCTCCGTAGACGAGTGCACCCGCTGTGAGCGCGATGAAGCTAAGCCTCATCGTGAACACCTTACCAACTCGGTCAGCAAGCCGACCGGTTGCTATTTCAAGGATAAGAAGTGCAAGCGCAAAGAGGATCTCTAAAAGATAGAAATCCCCCTTACTCAGCCCCCGATCCGCCCAGAGGGCAGTGAGCCCTGGTATACCTGCTGCAAACGCTGCTGCACTACAGCGCGCCGGCAGAAGCAACCAGCGATTAATAAGTAAACGATTCGTTTTCATTGTGACCTTTCCTTCTTTACGGTTCGGAAAGAACCTTGCGGCATATCGCCCGCCGACGGTGCGGCTGGCTCATCACGATGAGAACGATTAACAATTGGGAGAGATGTGAGGCGCTGCAGCCTCGGCGAGCGATTTACCGATTACTAGAAACTTCTACCCGTATGAACTTGTGAGAGGGATGAAAGGTCGGTGTAAAACTACCTGACCCGCGCACCACGACGATGCCCCCGGGGATAACGACTTTCGCGCTCCCATAGAGTGCATCAACGAAGCGGCCGAAAGACCGTCCGTCTTGCTGCATCAACTTTTGGTGGCGAAATACAAAGTTCATAAACGCTCGTAGAAAATGAAGCACACGATCAAACCACATATTTTGGTGAGATCATGAGCTAGAAACTCGAGTATACCAGCTTCTCAATGGCTTTGGGGGAAAATCTCACCAAAAGCTATCCTTCTCTGAATTCTCGAACAGGCGTAAGGGTTGAACCTGTCGTTATTTCACTGATGGTATCGCTTCCATATCACTTCGAACATCATACAGAAGGACGCCTTCGCCTACTGAGTTGAAGGAAGCATCAAGAGGCGATTCCCTTGCGGAATTATTCGCCACACCTCAGACCAAGGACAAGCACAGGCGGATATCAGTGAACATCCCCCAAGGCTACACCGATCTGTTCCATCATCAGAAACTTATCTGTTAACCCAGGAGAAGCTCCTTGCGCCTTCAAAGATACAACATTATCCCCAGCTACTAGCGCGCCTTTATCGACAGCAACATCAGTTGATTTAAAACGTGCGCGCTGAGGAGTGTAAGAGCCGATTTTTTTTGAATTGAGGTAAACATCGATGCCCCTGACCTCCTCTGCAGCTTCCGGATGCAGAGCAGACTTGATACTAAGAGTTCCCCCAAGCGCCGTAAGTATTGAATCGCCGGGAAGAAGAAATGCTACTTCACTTCCACTGGTATCTCTGACAAGTCGCTTCTTTTCAGAGCGTGCCGCCTCGAAACCGTACAGAAGATGGATCTCATCTTTTCCAAAGTGAAAAACCCTGGTGCGCGGTGACACCGGAGGCAGCACACCTTCACCTGACCGAGCTAGTACAGTGAACCCGCTCGCGCGATACATGTCCGCCTTTATGAAACCGTACCCCGCTACAGCCGTGTTACGAAGAACATTCAAAGCGCCTTTAACTTGGGTTATAAGAATAGCCTTGGGATAAGAATTAAAGACCTGGGCAACATCCCTCTTTCCTATAAAGATAGCACGCTCTCCTAGCATACCAAGGTAAACCTTATCAGCCCCGGACAAGTGAACTCTATCAACCAGAACCGGCCCAGCGGCAGCCGTGGACGTAGTATCCCGCGCTTGCCTATTCAACCGCTCCACAAAATGATCGAGGGCCATCCGTTCAGGTAAACGGTCGATAGATTTGATCACACGACTATAGTTATAGCCCAGCAACCCCACACCTCCGATAGCACAGAGAATAAAGAAACACGCTCTAACTCTCCACCACCACGGGGCGGAGAATGTCCCGGGCATACCCTGACTAATTGCACCAAAAGCTTTTGCTACTACAACGCCACACGCCATCGCCATACCCGGCAACGCTGGCGCTAAATACCAGGCCAACCGAGACGGGATAGTATTCAGTACGATAGTGGGCAGTATGCTCCATACGAGCAGCAGCAGGTATGGCTGCTCTTTCCATCTGAGCCAACAGTAGGCACTGACACCGAGGCCCGCCACCACGAGAAAAGGATTCACGTAGAGATTTTTAATGAATAGTGCCCGGAAATAAAATAAAGTGTGGTTTTGATGGTGGAACCCCTTAGTGATCCGCTTGACCACCTCATGTTTGACCATCAACCCCCAGGCGTCCTCAGTGCAGAGGAAATGATACCCAAAGTAAAACGTGGGCAATACGGCAGCTATCAACGCCGCTTGCACGACAACCCGATACTGAGAGATCAGCAGCCTCACCAAGGCACGATCACAAAGGATCAAAGGAGCCAACACAAGGAGCGGGAAAAGCCCTACAACGCTCTTTGTGATCGTAGCCGCCCCTGAAAGCAAGGCGGCCAAGAAGATCCAACGCCTATTTTTAGCGTGGGGAGAGCCCTCCTTTAAGCCCATGCAATCCAACCAACAGCAGCATATGGCGGCTGTTGAGAGAAAGGTTACCATACTGTCGTGCACCGCTGTCCTCACGCAGTGAGTGAGGATATAGCCGCGACATCCCAACAACGCCATGGCGCTAAATAAGCCGATCCCCCATAGCTTAAAGACATGTCGCGAAAAAAAGAAAACTAAAAGCGCAGTCGCAGCACCTGCTACGGCATCGATGAGTCGATAGGAGAAATTTGACTCTCCCAGAAAGTAGAGCGGGATTTGCGCCAACCACATCTTGAATGGAGGCTTCCGGAGGTACGCCTTACCATCGACAACTGGGGTTAGCCACGATTCGCCGTGATGAATGCTTTGAACTGCGCGGACTGCTACAACTTCGTCAAAGTCTTTAATCGGGGTATCACCCAAACGCCAAAAGCACGCGAAAAAAATCAGCACCGCAAGCAGTATAAGTTGAAGTAGGAGAAACGCCGTCGACTCACTTTTTTGTTCGTTCATGGAGGATTTTTCGCGTATGCAGTGTTTGCCGGTGAACGCATGGACAATAGCCAAAGCGATACGCATTGGCAAAGGTATATAGAGCTCCCCCGCGACCACATCTCCTGGGCCAAGAACATCACAAACAC
>JBIIHY010000411.1:0-2606 GCA_044235305.1 Bdellovibrionota bacterium | reverse complement strand
GAAGAGGAGGAACAGCGACGACTACTGACCCGGACTCGTGATCAGCTGATGAACAAGAAACGCCGAGTGATGGTTCAGATACGGATGCGGTTACATTATTTCGGGCTGTTCCCTGAGAGTATTCAGCGGCGAATAAAGCTCCAAGATGTTGAGGATATTTTAACCGGGCTTGAGGGAGAGCTGCAGATTACGATTGGGATGCTGCGTGACGAATGGGTTGAGCTCGCAAAGAGAATCAAAGAGATCGATCGACTGCTCGTAGAGCAATCCAAGGAGGATCCGCTGGATGCGGTGTATCGGAGTGTCCCAGGAATAGGCCCCCTCATATCGCGTATTCTCTCAGCGGAGCTAGGCGATATGAGTCAGTTCCGAAACGAGCGAGCGTTGTTCAGCTTTACTGGATTAACCCCGAGTGAGTACTCAAGTGGCGGGCATATCTGTCGGGGGCATATCTCCCGGCAAGGTAACACCCGACTACGGCACATGTTGGTTGAAGCCGCGTGGAAAGCGGTGAGAAAGGATCCTGTTATTAAGGAGTATTACATCAAGCTCTCAGAGCGAATCGGCAAGAGGAAGGCGATCGTAGCGGTCGCGCGTAAGCTTGTCGGGCGTATCAGAGCTGCGTTGAGGAAGCATGAGCATTATACGTTAGACTATAGAGCAGCGGCGTAAGAAGTAGAGTAGTGAGTTGTGGTAGTGAGAAGGAACCAAGAGTAACGTAACTTTGATTTTCGGGCTAAGGAATCAAACGCTCGCTAGCTCACGTTTGCCTCTGTTACGTGCCGCGCTCACCTCCCTGTGGTCGGCTGCGGCGCGTCCCCGGTGATTTTCCTGTGTCTGCGAAAGTATGCACGATGGCTAGTTTGAGGCGCACCCCTTTTGTATTTTACGAAACAGCATCATGTGAGCGCTGCGTAGACAGTGACCACGAATAGCAGGTTGTTACGCGAAAGGTCCCTTTAGGTTTTTCGAAGGCAACTCTACGCCAAAGGTCTTAGTGAATACTTCGATTCTTTGGATCGGACGGGATTTTTTTGTCGCAACGTTGACAAGTCTCATAGCAGGAAATCCCTGTCAGTCCAGACTTTCCTACTTTCTCCGCATAGCGGCTCCCCGTAAGCGACAGAGCTCTCTGATGCCTCTAAAGTGATCGCTGGCGATCAGGTTAATTCAAAAGGCGACTGCTTAAATCACGGAGACTGCGTGAGCAAGCCGATAGCTGCTGCAGAACCGGAGACGCGCCGCGCCGTTGCGCTTTGCCAGGGATTACGTGCTGGTGTAGGTTCCTGCTCTGGGCGTAGTACGGCTGATTCGATGAAACTAATGTCATCTTTCTTTTGAGTAAGGTGAAACGTGGAACATGATACAAGGCCTTCATCGCGCTCGTCACACTCTTTGGGAGAGAACACGCTGAACAAACTCACCACGTTTCCTTCCACGTTTTGGGATAGCTGCACAAAGACCGTGAGCAATCTCGGGACGATATCGCCTGTGCCGTGCGTAGGGCGATGCAGGATAAGGGGATATCAGAGTATGCGTTGGGTGAGCGGTCTGAGCTTCCCATGGAGCTGATAAACGCTATCCTTGAGGGGAGCTACGACCTCCAGGATAGCGAGCCAGTTTCAAAACTAGAGGCTGTGCTTGGCGTTCGATTGAACAACTTGTAGGTCATGAGAAG
This sequence comes from Bdellovibrionota bacterium, assembly GCA_044235305.1. Classification (GTDB taxonomy): domain Bacteria; phylum Bdellovibrionota_C; class UBA2361; order UBA2361; family OMII01; genus OMII01. The sequence continues at coordinate 928 of JBIIHY010000411.1, read as the reverse complement.
GTCGGCTTAACACCGACCTACGCGTTCACCCGTCCAACGCGGTACACTCGATACACCGCATCCTCTCCTTCACCATAGTATCCAGGAAGTGTCAGCTCTTCACGCTGGGTTAGGCCAAGTTGAGCAAGCTCATCAGCGTGCTTTTCAAGTAAGCCGATCGTTCCCGCTCTCATATGGAGGTCTATCAGATCAGGAGCGGCGCCCGTCTTAGCGGCTTGTGCTACGCTCTGCACAAAGGTTCTAAAGAGTCCCCATCCGATCCCTTGCCCCTGCGCTGATGGATGCACGGCTAAGTCGCTAATATAGAGACATGGCTCACCTTCATCCGTTTTACCCCGCTCACACAGAAGATAGCCTATCAACCTCGTCCTTCCCCGCGGGTTCTTCCCTGTCACGGTGAAGGAGAATTGCTCAGCGTTGCCCGCCTGGGAGCTGCGCATTAGCTCCAGCTCTCCCTCTCGGAGGCTTGGCGGATACGTTGCCGCCTCTATGCGCGCTATCTTTGAGAAATCTGTCGAAGGGCCTAGCGGATTATACCCAATATCTGAGTAGATAACTTTCTTTACTCGCTTCTCTGCTTCCGCGGATGGGCTCTGCTGCACGCCAGCATCATCACTCCTCTGCCAGATAAGCTTGACGGATGTATTCTCTCCTTCAAGAAAGTAGCGAGCTCTGCTGTTATATCCCCCAATCTTGGTGAATCCTCCGCTTCCTTCTTCCCTTAAGCTGCTCTGCTTGGTTGGAGTTGGGATATCGTTGTTTGATTTACCTAATACGAGCTTATCGACATTGAGCGCTCTCGCATACTCTGTTAGGTAGCTAAAGGCCTGCTCTTGAAGAAGGTCTGGAAACGCTCCGCTATAGTCGGTGTTTGCCTCAACGTTATCGATTACCAGGGCGGTTTCGCCCTCTTTATTTTCTCCAAGAA
>JBIIHY010000108.1:0-8786 GCA_044235305.1 Bdellovibrionota bacterium | reverse complement strand
CGGCTCGAGCCACAGAGGAGTTAAAATCACGCATGTAGGCTGCGCGGTTAGCCTTTGGGAAGAGGTTTAGTTGATGTTTGTGGCTACCCTCTATAGCCAGTGCGTAGAGCTTTACTTCGTAGCGAGTGATATAGCGTCCGGCGTAGCCTAGGATAGCCTCCTCTAGCTCTGGGCAGTTAACGAACCAGAGTGCTGAGTTGCAGGTGCGGGTGGTCTGCATGGAGCTAATATCACTACATTCGATGCGTGGGTGGTAAGCCATACTAATCCTGTGCCCGTTGGTCGGGCGGGGGTCTCTACAAGCTGAAAAAGGTTAATTAGCGGCTCGTCCAAACAGCAACGAGCCGCACAGGCGCAACGGCACGGTACCGGGCGGGACATCGACTACAGTACGCACATTACCTTGCGTTGCTACCTACACAGGACATTCGGGCAGGCAGAGTGAAAGTTGCTTGCTAAGACAAAAATGACGAAAAAACTTCGCACCGCGCGGTCTCTGAGAAAACGCGCGCGGGGAAAACGCGCGCGAGGAGGGCGAGGGACCGTCGAGTACCTAAGGCTTGGATGCTTTGGCTTTCCAGTAGGCCGCTTGTTGAAAATCTATTGGCGTGCCATAGCCCATCCTATACATTTCAGAGAGTGGTTGAAATGCAGGCGCATGGCCTCCTTCTGCCGATTGCTTCATTAGGAAAAATCCTTGCTTAACGTCTCGCGTAACCCCCATCCCATTTAGATAGAACACCGCCATAGCGTAGGCTGCTGGTCCGTGCTGCCGCTGGGCAGCAATCTTCATGTATTCAAGCCCGCGAGTCTGATCATTTACTCCTGAATCTTTCTTCAAGAGGAGCGTAGCAAGGTTGTAGGTCGCGTCGATATCGCCCTGTTTTGCTGCGCCGTCAAACCACCGCGCCGCCTTGATGCTGTCTTGTTCTACCCCATCACCTTTTGCGTAAATGATTCCGAGCACGTTCTGACTATTGAGGTCGCCTTGCAGGGCGGCCTTCGTTCCCCATTCGATCGCTAGCGGTATGTTCTTGGGAAAGTCATCGTGCCCCTGATAGAACATGCGAGCCAAGTTAGATTGTGCAGAAATACATCCCTGATCGGCAGATTTTTTAAACCAGTGTGCCGCCTTGAGAGCATCTTGTGGAACTCTATCGCCTCTCAAAGCCATCTTGCCAAGCCAGAGCTGGGCCTGTGCGTCTCCCTGATGTGCGGCTTCGCTCAGGTAGGCTACCGCTTCTTTAGAATCTTCCATTCTCTCAGCAGCGATAATAGGTAGCATTTCGAGGAGAGTGCTTGCTTCCTTCTCACCTTGTTGTAACGCGGCGATTAGCCAATTGCGAGCTTCATGTAAGTTCTTGTAGTTGCGAGCCTGCTCCAAGAGCTTTGCTCCCAGGAGAAGTTGGCCTTTGGGTTCGCCTAACTCTGCGGCCTTGCGTAGTAAGTCTAGAGCCACCGCCTCATTTTCTTGACACTTGGGGAATCCCTGACCCAGCAAAAGCATTAACCCTAGATTGACCAGCGCTGGCGTAACTCCTTGCAGGGCAGCCGCTTTAAAAAACTCGCCTGCTTGTTCATAGTCAGGCTCATTGTCCCCGATACCTTGGTAGTACATTAATCCGAGATTGTGGAGGGCAGGTGCATCTCCGAGCAATGCCGCTCGCATATTCAGCAGGAATGCCTTTCCGAGGTCTTTAGACAACCCAATCCCTTCCATGTACATGCTTCCGAGCGAGCGCAGCGCCCCCGGATGTTTTTTATGTGACGCTGATAGGAAATACTCTGCCGCCTTTTTTGTGTCTTTTTGGCATCCTGCGCCTTGGCAACACAAGAGTCCCAAAGCGTATTCTGCGTTGGCATCCCCAAGCGCTTCGGCCTCCTCAAATAGCTGCCTTGCCTTAGTAAGGTCCTGGGGGACGCCTGTGCCATCTCGATACAGCGCTCCAAGATTGAAGAGCCCTTGAGGTAGTTTGCTTTTAGCTGCTTTTTCAAACCAACTAACGGACTCCCGTAAATTCTTTTCAACGCCAGACCCTGTTAAATAGGCATTCCCAAGCTCATTGAAGGCTCTGGGATCGCCAAGCTCTGCGGCTTTTCGTAGCCAGTGGAGCGATAACTCTAAATCCTTGGGTATTCCTTCAGCCCCGAGGTGGTAGAGAGCAGCGAGAGATATTTGAGCGTCGAGGTTTCCCTCAGATGCTCTCCTCTTAAACTGTTCTACTACTTTGAGTGCGGGCCTTTCTGCGGGGGCTTCACGCTGGATGCCAGTAAAATTGAGATGGTCGTTCGGGTTCGATTGTGGAGTGGTTGGAGTGTCAGTAGTCTTCTGGCTCTCCATCTTTGGAGCCAGAAGGTCCGACAGCTTGCTTTCTGGATTTCTCTCCGGGCCTCTATCGGGCTGGTTTGGATTTGCTGAGTTTCCTAGCATGTTGCGTCCTTATGCTACATTCGTCGCGGTCACTATGACGCTTCGTAGCACGAAAGGTCCAACTGATAGTAGAGAAATGTATTCAGACCAGGGTTCCGCTGATGCAATTTTGAGAGCCAAACACTATCTCGAAGATTCATTGGGTTATGAAACTATGAATCTCGCAGAATCTGCGCCGCCTCGCGAGCAAAGTAGGTAAGGATTCCATCCGCTCCCGCTCTGCGAAATGCTAACAGCGACTCCATCATGATACGCGTGCGGTGCGTCCAGCCCCTCTCAGCAGCGGCACACAAACTCGCATATTCACCACTGACCTGATAAGCAAAAGTTGGCACTCCGAAGGCTTCTTTCACGCGGTAGACGATATCCAGGTAGGGCATTCCGGGCTTCACCATCACCATATCAGCGCCCTCCTCGATGTCCATTGCTACTTCTCGCAAAGCTTCATCGGTGTTTGCTGGATCCATCTGATAACCGGATTTATCGCGGAAGCCTAGCTCTTTGTCGCGACCAACAAGGTTGTCTGAGCCTACCGCATCGCGGAATGGGCCGTAAAATGCTGATGCATATTTCGCCGCGTACGAAAGGATAATCGTATTTGTGTGCCCAGCCTGATCAAGCGCTGAGCGCACTGCGCCAATCCGTCCATCCATCATGTCAGATGGCGCGATCACATCGCACCCTGCCTTAACCTGAATGAGAGCTTGCTGGCACAGCACTTTGATCGTTTCTTCGTTGTCTACGCGACCGTTGACGACTACTCCGTCGTGTCCATGATCAGTGAAAGGATCCAGCGCCACATCGCATATCAATCCAATTCCAGGTACGCGCTCTTTGATCTCACCGATTGCACGGCGGATGAGGTTGCCAGGGTTTACCGCTTCAGAACCTGAGCTGTTCTTTTTGCTCTTATCAATATTTGGGAAGAGGGCAACAGCGGGGATGCCCAGGTCGTAAGCCTTCTGCACCTCAGATGCAATCGTGCGTAGAGAGTAGCGCGACACGCCAGGCATCGATGTAATTGGCTGCTCGTCTTCGTTTGAGTCATGAACGAAAACCGGCCAAATTAAGTTATCTACTGAGAGCCTTGTTTCGCGCACCAACCGTTGGCTCCACGGATATTGGCGATTACGTCTGGGGCGGGCAGTTGGATAACGTCCAAATACGGAACTCTTTGCAGACATGGTAATTTCCTCGCGAATAATGACTTATTCGATGGAAACTGTACCTCGACAGAGCCGTACGAGGCAACGCGCCTGGCTCGAAAAAACCTGACTTATGAGGGGCTGGATGCGGAATTGGCGGTCTTATTTGCGGCGGCAGGGCCATGGCTTCGCAATGAAACCTTTATGCCGCTGCTTACTGCCAACACCGTATCAATGTAGGGGTCGCTCTTATTGTAACGCCATAAAACAGCCCGCTTTTCGCGCGTTTTTAAGTCAGTGCGATATCCAAAAGATGCCAGAAACTTCGCTGTGGACCAGATGGCATCAACGTCCTCAAAGAGTGACACGACGCCATTTCGATCGCCATCGACACCGAATCTAAGGAAGGTAGTGGGGAGGAACTGAGGCATTCCGAAAGCGCCAGCCGATGAGCCGCGAATCTCAAGTACATCGAGATTGTTTCTCTTACTGAGTTCGATGAGTGCTGGAATTTCGGGTAGAAACGTTTTTTCAAGGTACTGAGCGCGGTTTTCGAGCTGGCTCTTCTCTACAGCTGGTTGTTCCGACCGGACGATATCTAGGTTTTTTGCCAGGTTCTCTGGCTCACCTACACTTGCAACGCGCGATAGACGCTCGATGATTAAGGCATTTCCCGTGTTTTTCCCAAGGTGAGATTCAACTAGAACAATCGCGGTAACTACCTCCCGCGGCACATGTAGGGTCTTCTCTATTCGATCAAACTCTACTCGATGGCGCTTTGCAAATTCTGCCCCCACGGCGAATAGCTGCTTGTTTATAAAGCCCTTATACATGCCTGTCGTCTCTTTGGGGGTTAGACGAAACGGCACGAAAGTAAAATGAGGCATACGTGGGTCGTTGTATATCTTTTCGAGGTCGTCATCTGCGACCCCCAGCTGTTTAAGTTTCCCTACAAGGTAGCCCCAGCCTTTATATGGCAGCGCTACAGGAGCTGTCTCTTGATCTACGCTGTCTTTGAGCGAGTCAGGGAGAGGAGATAGTAGTGAGAGCGCCGAGGTGTTAACCGCAACTTCCTCTGTATGCCCCGTGCTGAGCGTAAGACTCGCGGAGATGCACAACGCTATTACAATCCGTAGAGCTCGCACCGGACTAGCCCCTCGATGTTTGATACGCTAGTTGGCTAAAAGTTGCTGCGGGGCCGAGGGATTTATCTTTAAGTGAAAAGTCGGCTTTTAGCAGGGCATTTATGTGTTTTTCAATGCGGGCCAGGGGCAACTTCTGAGCAGCCGGTAGGTACTTATTAAAGAGCCAGGGGGTAATCCCTAGATCGCTGCGTATCGCCTGGGTCTGAACACCGCGGTCAATGAGAGCGCGGATGCGATAAAGCGTTGTAAACGTTTTCGCTAAGAGACCAATCAGCATAAACGGACTAGAGCCCTGCGCCAGGAGATTGTGCAGTAGGAGTTCAGTGTTGATACGTTTGCCCAGCGTTAGACTGTCTGCTAACTCAAAATCATTCGCCGAAGGACGACTAGGAGTGAGTGAGCGAATAGCTTCAGGTGATGCTTGTGATCCATCCAGGTAAATCGAGAGCTTCTCAAGGAGGCGAGAGATCTCAGCAGGCTCCTCCGAAGCTAGTGACACGATCAGCTCAACTACTTCATCGGAAGGCGCCTCTATCCCGTTTTGTCGAAGCTCTCTCTCGGTCCAACGACGCAACTCAGCGCCTTTGAGCTCTTCAAAGTCAAGCAGAGTTGCGTGCTTGTCGAGAACCTTCTTGAAGTTGCCGCTGTTTGGAAGACCATCTCCAACGATAAAAACCTTAATGTGACCAAGCGAGCGTGAGATAAGCTGCGAAAGTGGCTCTAGCTCTTGCGCCTTAGCTATCTGAATATTCTTAATGAGCGCGTATCGTACCGGTTCAAAAAGAGATGGTTCAGAGATATCTTGAATAAATGGTGCTATCGAGGCTCTTCCTTGCTCGCCGAAACCAAAAGAGGTAGCCCGGTAGCTCTCCCCTGCAAAGTGATCTAAGAGGTATCGCAGTGCGCGCTCTCTACGAATCCGATCGGGTGAAGTTATCACGACCGTCGAGGGGCACTCCTTCTCTTTGATGATATTCTTAAGGCGCGTTGCCGCATCGGACGACTTCATACCGCAATGATAGCCTCGTGCGCAGAGAATGAAAACGGTTATTTGACCAAAAAACGAACGGTGTCACTCTCAATCGGTGCGCCGGAATCAGCTGTTTCCCCAACTACGCGCACTTCATGCTGGCCGGCCTGGAGTTTCCACAGAAAACGCTGGACCTCTCCTGCCGTTTCGCCAACGTGCTTGCCGTCAACGAGCCAGAATAGACGGCGCAGGGGCACCTTGCTAGAGACCTCAAAAGATAGCGCCTCCTGATCGTCTGGGATGCGCGGGTCTAGAGCAATGTGCAGGTTTGGTGTCGGGATCTTGATCTGTAGAGTGCGTTGCTGTTCATCATTAGTTGCCAGTGTCTCAGCGCGGTTTGCGGCGTGATGGTGCTGTGAACACTCGGCTGAGGGCTGTGTGCCCGGGATAAAGCGCTCTTCAACCTGCGGACAGTTCGCCTGTGCTATAAGACCAGATAGCGAGCACACCGTTTGTCTGATAAGGCGTGGGCTCTCAAAGAGTGGCTTCGCTTCTCTGCCGCGCTCAAGCTCAGCGAAGATACTTCGTAAAACGAGGGCGGGTCCTCTAGAGCCAGTGACTTCGTGCATCGAGGTGCGATTCAGGTTCCCCATCCAGACACCAACTGTGAAGTTCTCTGAGTATCCTACAGCCCATGCATCGCGATAGTCGGTTGATGTGCCGGTCTTTATCGCGGTTTGAATCGGAAATCGCAGGAGGCCCCCTGTCCCGAACTCAAGCCGACGCGCGTGTGGATCAGAGAGGATAGAGCTTATGAGGCTACTTACTTCTGGCGACAGAACGCGCTGAGCGTTTGTCACATTAGCCGTCGCTTGTGGCGAGCGTACTGCTTTAAGGGGTCTGAAGATGCCGCGATGAGCAAAAGTTGCATACGCTTGGACTAGCTCATAGAGAGTAACTTCACCGTTTCCAAGCGCTAGTCCTTCACCGTAGAAATCTGCTGGTTTAGAGAGTGAAGAGAAACCAACAGTATGCAGTAGCTGGAGTAGGTCCTGAGTCCCTGTGTAATGAATGGCCCTGATAGCTGGGATATTAAGCGAATTTCCCAGAGCCTCTCTGAGCGTTATAGGCCCGTAAAAGCCTCGACTGTAGTTGCGGTAGGTGTGCAGCCCTGCACCTACACCTTCAGCAAGGGGAGAGTCATCGATGATAGTGGCTGCACTCCATCCCCGACTGAGGGCGAGTGCATATACGAACGGCTTTAGTGTTGAGCCTGGTTGCCGCGGGGTGATGATGGCATCTATTTGGCTACCCTCTGACTCACTGAATTCACCCGCGTTCACCCAAGCGATCACTTCGCCGTTTTGGTTGTCAACAACGAGCGCGGCACCATCTGATACCTGCTGCTCACGAAGGTCTGCAACGCGGCCATCGAGGATAGATTGAATGCGCGCTTGGAGTGGCGAGTTGAGGGTGGTAACGATGCGGCGTGCATCGCTACTAACTTTCGCGTGCACATGGCGCACAAAGTGATCCGCGCGCACCCCAAGAGACCCCTTGCGAAGAGAGAGTTGCTCCTCAGTAACGCGACGGTACTCATCATGGGTTAAGAAAGTGCCCTGATGTAATCTATTTGCCAGAAGAGAGATGCCTTTGCTAACACGGTTGATGTCTTTGTACAGGTCAAGCCTCTCGGGGGCCCGTATCATAACCGCAAGAGCTAGTTGTTCACGCGCAGAGAGCGTTTCAAGATCACGGTCCCAGAAGTAGCGAGCAGCTTGAGCTATGCCGCGACGCTTGGCTGCGTATGGAACTTGGTTTAGGTAAAATTCAAGTATCTCTCCTTTAGAAAAGCGCTTCTCGAGCTGAGTAGCTTCAAGTCCTTCGATGAACCGGGACCACACAGAGCGAGGGCGTTTGTGTAGCATACCGACTACCTGTTCAGTGATCGTGCTTGCGCCCCGTACTACTCTACCTGCGCGTATATTTTGGAGGATGGCGTGCATTCGGGCTCGCCAATCAACACCAGAGTGCTCGTAGAAGCGTTTGTCTTCGCTCTCAAGGACTGCGCGTTGTAGCAAAGGGGGCACTTCATGTAGTTGCCTTTGGTCCGAGAGGTTCCACCCGTTTGCAAAGGTAAGCGAGAGAGGTGCCCCGCTTCGGTCAAGAACTTGCAGTTTTCTGCCAGAGGAGAAGGGCGGTTCGAGGCGCTCTGGGCATGGATGAATAGATACATATGCTGCGCACGTGAGCGCTAAGCACAACGCGGCGACACCCCCAAGTAACCAATACAAGACCTTCACGTTACTGATCACTGGGGCGCTGTTACGCGAAGCCTGTCCCCCTTCGAGTCGCCGAAGACATCAGGGTCATACATCTCTTCTGCATGGGCAGGGAGAGTAATAAATTCACCGGGCGCTATCGCTTGGCTCACGTACGAGAGGTGGTAGTTACCTGCTGGTAGATACTCTGAAAAGAAGCGTGCAGAGGAGTGGCGCAGCTCCTTGTGATAAAAGCTCCAAAATGTCGCACCGAAGCTCACCCAATCGTTGTAGGTAAACCACAGAGAGTTTAGAGGGCCCGAGAAGCCCTCCTGGCTAGCGTCTACAGCTGAAGCTGTTTTGAGGTCGCGATTAACTGGTTCTAATCCGCCTGGTATCGGGTCGTTAACTACAACAAAGTACCGAGGTGTAGAGAGTCTGAGAAACAGGTCAACTTTTACTAACTCCCCTTGGCGAACTTCTATTGGTCCGCCCAGTAGCTTCCAATCGCTTCCTCGCTTGACGCTGTATTCGCGCGATAGTTCGATGCCGCTATTTATCGCACTGGTCTGTGCTCCCTGTAGAGCATAGGTCAGTCGAGTCGAGTAGTAGTAGCGCCCGACGCCAGAAGCCGAGATGGCGACAGCAGATGCTGCACCACTATCATTAGCGCGTAGCGTCCTACTTACTTCAATCGGCTCGTTGGTCACCTCCTTGAATGATACGTTGGCAAGTGACTCCTCTCCGACTGAGACTCCCAGATCAAGGCGAGGCTGTGTCTTTTCATACGCTGCGCTGTATTCAGCGAGAGCATTCATGCAAAACACGTTCTCT
>JBIIHY010000107.1:0-8789 GCA_044235305.1 Bdellovibrionota bacterium | reverse complement strand
ACAAGAAAAGCATCATCTTTCTTAACAACGTCAATCGCTTTCTTGAGGACACTACGAAGGTGCTGTTTATCCACAGAGCTAACAAAAAGCATGAGTGTCGTCGCAGGAAGACCATCACGTTTCTTGCGCTCCCCAAGTCCGCCTTGCCGCTGCATAGCTGCGATTGCTTTTGCCTCAGAATCATTAGTGTCTAAGGGCCCTACGAGACCGCTATCACTCGACGTACTCTTGTCCGCGGGATTAGCACCTTGGTTTTGCTGAGACGTCTTCTGAACATCTTCGCCCCTAATGGGAGCATTTGCAACTTGGGGAGCAGAAGCAAAATCCTTACCGTAAAATTCACGCGGGCTTGGATCTGCCCATACTACGCCTGCCGATGTCACTAGTACCACCAGGCCGCCCAGCAGCACACAACGGCGACACGAGGAATACAGCATTGCGAAGCGTTTGCCTACCAAAGCTTCTCCTCGCCACATACCTTACCGGCATCACCCGAGTGACTCCCTCTCCAGCGCTTGTAACCCAACGGACAGGTAGCAAAGACGCGGAAGGCTGCACCGTAGTTTTGAGACATCTTATCCAACCCACGCTGCGGAGTTGTCTTATCCTTAGTCCACTCAGTATAAAACTTATTCCAGTCGTGTATAGGCTCCTGTATAAAGCCACCCTGCGGACTAAACTTGTTAGTGTGGTCACTTATGTAGAGCTGGTCGGGCATATTCTTACCCTGGTAGTCTGCTCCATTTATACTTCGATTACAGTACCGCAACCACGGTAACGGTCGTTCAGTGATTCCAGAACCACCCCTAAAGGCCTTCCCCGAAAATATCTTGGCCTGCTGAGAGTAGGGAATCGGATCAAACCGCTTATAATATGACCTCTTTGAAACTTGCGTATCTGGCTCATGCAGACCAGCAGCGATCAGAAATGCAAGTGCATGCTCAGGCGCCCGACGCTCTATCTGTGCATTCCGATAGAGAGTAACCGGGCTTAATCCCGACCAACCTCGATCGCTGTTGCGGCAGCTATAGCCGACAGCTTTCTCATCGAGAACCGCTGTTCCCGTCTTCAGAATAGCTTGTCTCAATTCTGGTGGATACCGACTATCATTAGCCGCTGCACGCATTGCCTGACAGTACAGCGGGCCAGCGGTGATATAACCAGCAAGGAATCCCTTAGCTAAGTCGGTTGGAGTTCCATCGACCGGCCTTAATAGCGCTGACTCAAATGGGTCAGTCATTAGGTTAACCCCATTCTCACAGTAGTTTGCAAAAACCGGGAGCTTCTCCAATAGTCCACCTGAATTTAACTCACCCACAGGAACCTTTTGATATGGGTCCTCAACGGGATGCATGATCTTCATAAATTGGTCTGGGTGCATGCACAGCGATGCAGCTAGGCGCTGACGCTCATTAAAAAAGAGTCCTGTTTGATCAGTTACTGGAAGGACATCTGTTCCCATCGTGGCGAAGTTTACGCGTACGGTTAAACCCTCACCCTGCAGTCCGTCTGCAAATCGCAGAGACTTATCCTTTGGCCTCACCTGTTTAATGACGTCCTTCACATCACGGGTGATTTCATCTTTGTTTGGCGCCCCACCTACTGCTCTCGCGTTTGCATCGATCGCTCCAGCCACCCAATCAACAGCCTGAGTGCCTTCCATGAGCGGATCAGCACCCTCAACACACTTTTGCACCTTCTCTTTCTCTACGATCATGGTTGTGGTGCGGTCGTTTTCCCATCCAATCACAGTGGTAGGGTAGTAATACTCAAATAACCCTGCCCAGCCGTCTCCTGCTGGGTGGGAACACGCTATCTTCTCCTCGCTCCAATCCTCCTCACCGTTTCTAACGCAACACGTCTTCCAACCCTGATCCGCCACCAGAGTTGCATACATCCAATTTTTTCCACGACAACAGGCACCGTCAGAATCCCCATCAAACCACCAACAACCGGGACATGCCCCAAAACAACTACCAAAAAGAGCTGCCGGCTCCGTTCCCGCAAAAACCCTAATCCATGCATGCAGCCATCGCGTCGAATTTTCTAGAAGAATATCCCTCAAGTGCGGGCTGTAGTACTTATCTACCTCCGATCCAGACTTCGACAGGAGCTTCACGAACAGCTCCTCCATATTCTTTTTAACCTCGGAGAAGTTCTCTACACCGCCGCGATACTTATTTGGCCTAAGCTGCTGCAAGCGAGCTGGGTCATACATAGGGGCATCCTGCGCAAAGGATTGCGTCGCTGAGAACACGCCTACCGCAAAGCCGAGCACCACGAACAGGACTCGCATCCCTGCATGGAAGGAAAGGCGTCTTGAACCCGTTACGTAGCTCCTCAAAATGGACCAAAACCCCATAGTAACGAAAGCTCCCTCGTAATACCGTACCCTCGGCTTCTCATCGGCACAATCAGGCATAAATGTTCGCTTTTTGAGCCGCTATCCTATTATGCGAGAATTTCGTATTCGTGTGTGATAAGCCAGCAAGTGAGTTGTGAACTCTTAGAGCACCGATATTTTACCTTCCCGCCATCTCCACAACAACCCAGCGCATCAAGAGTTGGTTATTGTTCGCATTCTCAATGCTTAATGGCTCTCCAGTTGAACTAACAAGCTCAAGCGTCACCGAGTTTATTCGGTCGGTCAAGACCTCAGCAGGCAATGAAACTGAATACTCCTGCGACCTCTCCCTAAGCCTATCTATCAACGCTACTCGGCGGTGATTGACCCAAACCCCTAGTGCAATCCCACCTGGCTTATCCGCTCTTACCTTTCGACCAAGAGCAAATCTCAAGTTAGTGGGGTTCACGCCGAGTACTACGTCCCCCGTGAAATCGCAGCGCACCGGTTTACCCCGAACCGAAGCCGTCCACCCTGAACCGGAGGAACCGTCGGTGGGGAGAATCTCTTCGCACAGCCTTCCGTCCGGGGCAAGCTTCATGACAACCTTGGTGGGACGCAGACCCAACGATTTTAACTTCACAGATTGCCGCGACCCGAACAGCACCACTGAAGCTTCAGACCGGTAAATGGCCTCTGGTCCCTGAGGGAAGGTAACGGGTGGTAGATATCTGTACCCAACGACTGGTAAATCTCTCACTAAAGAGTGCACATGCTTCGGCTGCGTTACTACTATAAAGGCATCTGCTCCTTCTGCGGCGTGCCTTACTTCAACCTCAGTGTTAGCACTCGCAACTGGGCGGCCGAGCATACTCCAAAAGATACGCTCCCGGGTTGCTGGGCTAGGGGCATCATATGAAATCACGGTTAATTCTTTAGTATCCTTCTTTAACGAGTGTACCAGCTCGTCGACAGCCAACCTCGGAGACCCTTCAAGAACCCTGCGCACATTTAAAAAGAGGTATGTGCTCGTCTCCCAGAGAGACGCTCCCAAAACAAACACAGAGACCAGCGCAAGAGCTGCACCCTTAAATACAGATCTCGAATCTGCTAAAGCAGCAACTCCGCGATCAATAAGCACACCGAGAAATCCCCCACACAGTATCGCCGCGGGGAAGTAGCAGGGAGCCAGGTACCACACCAATCGAGAGGAGAGCGCTGTAAAGGTAAAAAAGGGCACGACAGCCCAAAGAATAAAAAAAGCTAATGACCTATCCTTTAGTACGATTGCGCGACTCACACAAAAGGCGAGAGCCGCAAAAAATCCGTAGAAAGGTAAGTAACGACCCTCTTTAAACGCATCCCAGTAGAGCCACGTATTAGACGAATTGTGCAGTCCATTTCCAAATCGAGAGACGAGCTCATACCCGACCATTCTGTCGAGAGCACCGGGCGTTAGTAGAGCATGTGGAACAAACCACAACGCGGGTAGACATACTGAAAGCAGAAGTGCTGCTCCAAAGAACCAACGCAACTCGAGAACCCGCCGGAAGGGTTTCCCGAGAAACAGCATCCATAAGCCGAGGATACCGTACACGTAGTATCCCAGAACGCTCTTGGTCAAAACTGCCGCTGCCAGCAGTGCACCGACGAGGGCTCCGCGAAGGAGCTGGGAAGGCCGGTTAAGCTCCGTTCCTCTAAGAACAGATTGAAACATGACAACTAGTGCCAGTGCGGAATAGAAAGTCACCGGCGCATCAAGCGTTGCAAATCGTACCCCATTAGTGAAGAGGAACCCGCGCACTGACAGCAACGTCAGCGCGCTAAAGAACCCTGCATTGAGGGATGCAAACTGAACCGAAGCAACAATGTACGCCAGGGCCACAAAGAGCACCCCGAACGTGCCCCCCACATAACGGTACGAGGAAATCGTGTCACCAAAAAGATTTGAGGATATCGCCGTAAGCCAAAAATTCAGCGGTGGCTTAAAGAAGAAGGGTTCGCCCTCGCGAGTTGGCAACCACCACCGACCACTCTGTTTTATTTCCTGAGCAACCTGAATGTACCAACTCTCATCGATACCGGTTCCGGTTCCAAGATTTGCACCAGCATCAAGGTGGTAGAAACACAGAAAAAGAGTGAGCGGAACCAAAAAGATTGCATGAAGAGCAATCAGCCCCAACTGAGATGCTGACAGACGATTACTACAACACCCCATAGAATCTTCCCTGACCAACAACCACCATCGAGACAACTAGGACTCTAGTGCCGTACACGAGCAGAAGAGATTGCGGTCGCCGTACACACCATCGATGCGTCCTACTGCCGGCCAGAACTTACTCTCCCTCGTCCATGGAGCAGGAAACGCGGCTACCTGGCGGCTGTACGGCTTCTCCCACGAGTCACCAGTGACAACCAGCGCCGTATGCGGAGCCGACTTGAGTGGATTATTCACCGCATCAACCTCACCCCGTGCAATCGCTCGCACCTCGGCACGTATCATCTGAAGAGCTGTACAGAAACGATCTAGCTCTGCCTTTGATTCACTCTCTGTGGGCTCCACCATGAGGGTTCCCGCAACGGGCCAAGAAACTGTTGGTGCATGGAATCCGTAATCCATAAGGCGTTTCGCCACATCCTCAACCTCCACTCCGGCCTCACTCTTAAGGGCTGAAAGATTGAGAATGCACTCATGCGCAACCAACCCCTTAGAGCCCTTGTACAGAATCGGATAATCGGCTTCAAGCAACGCTGCCATGTAATTTGCGGAGAGGATAGCGATCTTAGTCGCTTGAGTTACCCCCTCTCCACCCATCATCGCCAGGTACATCCACGAAATCGGCAATATGCTCGCCGAGCCCCACGGAGCAGCCGATATTGGGCCAACGCCTTGAGCGTGACCGATATCAACAACTGGATGGTTCGGCAGGAACGGCGCTAAGTGTTTTCCGCAACAGATAGGCCCCATTCCTGGTCCACCGCCACCGTGAGGGATACAGAAGGTCTTATGCAAGTTGATGTGACATACATCAGCACCGAACTCACCTGGTCGAACAACACCAACTAATGCGTTCAGGTTGGCGCCATCCATGTACACCTGGCCACCACGAGCGTGGATGATCTCACACGCCTTACGTATGCCCTCTTCAAATACTCCGTGTGTAGACGGGTACGTTACCATTAGAGCTGCAAGCTTATCTTTATACTGCTCCGCCTTCGCCTCAAGGTCTGTTAGATCAACGTTCCCATGCGCATCGCAAGCAACGACAACAACCTCCATCCCGGCCATCGCCGCGCTAGCCGGGTTAGTCCCGTGTGCTGATTTTGGAATAAGGCAGATGGTTCGATGCGAGTCTCCGCGACTTGCATGATACGCGCGAATTACGACGAGACCTGCATATTCCCCCTGAGAGCCCGCGTTTGGCTGAAGAGAGCATCCATCAAATCCGGTTATCTCCTTGAGTGAAAACTCAAGATCTGTAAAGAGCTGCTCGTATCCCGCACGATGGCTCTTAGGCGCAAAAGGGTGAAGCGCTCCAAATTCAGGCCAAGTAACTGGTAGCATCTCTGAAGTAGCATTTAACTTCATCGTACACGACCCAAGCGGAATCATCGAGAAGCCAAGCGAGAGGTCGCGCGACTCAAGCTTTCGCACGTAACGGAGGAAATCAGTCTCAGAGTGGTAGGTGTTAAAGACCCCAGCCTGAAGGTAATCGACGCCACGCGCAAGCTCTTGCGGGATAGCCAGCGCTGCCGCCGCAAAGGCCTTCTCTACCTCCTCCTTGGAAGCGGCCACTCCAAGTGCAGCACACACTGCAGCAACATCGCTTATGCCCTTGGCTTCATCGAGACTGATACCGATAACAGAGTCTGAGATGACGCGCACCAATACGCCTACCTTCTCAGCTTGAGCAGCTATAACTTTTGCTTTCTGTACTCCAACATCGAGTGAGAGAGTATCGAAAAAGGCGCCGTGCACGATCGTACATCCACCCTTTTTCAGTAGTGCTGCCGTAGCAGCAGTCAACCGCGCCACTCGCTCAGCAATCGCCCGCAACCCCTTTGGCCCATGGTACACCGCGTACATACTCGCCATCACGGCCAGCAGCACCTGCGCTGTGCAGATATTACTCGTCGCCTTCTCACGCCTAATATGCTGCTCGCGAGTCTGCAAAGAGAGTCTAAGCGCGGGCTTACCGCTGGAGTCTTTTGAAACGCCCACAAGTCTGCCTGGCATCGAGCGCTTGTATTCATCGCGCGTTGCGAAAAACGCTGCGTGCGGCCCACCGAACCCCATCGGTACACCAAACCGTTGAGCGGATCCAACAACGATATCCGCCCCGAGTTTTCCTGGAGGTGTAAGAACACATAGCGCCAAGAGGTCTGATGCTACACACACCAGCGCCCCAGCTGCATGCGCGGCAGCGCATACACCTGAAAGATCGCCAACATCACCGCCCGTATTTGGATACTGAACCAAGCAGCCAAAGGTCTTTTCACTGAAGGCAAACTTCGCAGTTGGCGTAACTGTAACTTGTACACCAAGCGCCTCAGCACGCGTTGCCACAACCGCGATAGTCTGCGGATGCACTGCATCTGAGATCAGATATTCCTTTACATCACCCTCACCCTTTGCTTTTGCAGAAACCGCAAGCGACATCGCCATCGCCTCAGCAGCAGATGTTCCCTCATCAAGGAGCGATGCGTTTGCAATCGCTAACCCCGTCAGGTCCATAATGAGCGTCTGGAAATTAAGCAGTGCTTCAAGCCGACCCTGCGCTATCTCTGCCTGGTATGGGGTGTACTGTGTGTACCAACCAGGATTTTCAAGGATGTTTCGCTGAATGACAGGCGGGGTAATGCAATCGTAGTACCCCATACCGATAAAAGAGCGCGCAATGACGTTCTTTGAAGCAACCCCTTTCAAACGCTCAAGCGCCTCATACTCAGAAAGCGCTACTGGAAATCGGGAGAGTGTTAGCGGATTTTTTGTCTTAACCGCACCAGGCACAACATCGTCGATCAGCGCATCGAGTGAGCTCTTACCGAGGCGTGCAAGCATCTCTTTAATGTCACTCTCAGAGGGGCCGATATGACGAGCAGGAAACTGCGATGGACCAAATCCACTTCTTGTACTGCTACCTGCGCTCTCTTGTTCAATGCTGCTCATGATCTTCTCTGCCAACATGGTGTTCGTACCCTCTCGGTCTACGAGAGAACTGTGTAATTACTTACCTAAAAGCTTCCGATACTCCTCTGCAGACATCAGGGCACCAAGCTCTGCTTCGGACACACCTGATAACTTTACTATCCAGCCGTCACTGTAGGGAGTTCGATTGATGAGCCCAGGGTCACTTGAAAGTGCTTCATTCACGGCTGAAACGGTTCCTGTCAACGGCGAGTAAACATCTGACGCTGCCTTTGTGGACTCGACTACACACAGCGTGTTGCGCTGAGCTACCGACTTACCCACAGCTGGCAGGTCGACAAATACCAGATCGCCAAGCTCAGATTGTGCAAACTCGGTGATACCTACAACTGCAACATCTCCCTCAATCTGAACCCACTCGTGGTCCTTGGTATATTTCCTATCCTGTGGAAACTCCATAACTCAATCTCCCTAGACAAAAATCGATTACACCTTCTTACTGCGTTTATAAAACGGTAGGGGTACTACGTGACCCTTAATGCTGCGCCCACGAACGACGCATTCTATCGGTGTATCGTTCACCGCAAGAGCGCTCTCTACAAGCGCCATTCCGAGCGCCTTACCAATCGTTGGAGTCTTTGTGCCACTAGTGACGGCACCCCTATCAACATCACTACCTGGCAGTCGAATCAGGTCGCCCTGTCTGGAGATTCCTGCTTCATCGAGCACAAATCCGACCAGCTTCCGTTGCAGCCCTGCTTCCTTCTCTTTAAGAAGGGCCTCGCGCCCGATAAAGTCGCCTTTATCGAACTTCACTATCCACCCCAACCCACTCTGCAGCGCTGAAATATCTTCACTCAGCTCGTGCCCGTGTAGCGGCAGGGCAGCCTCTAATCGAAGCGAATCACGTGCACCAAGACCGCACGGAACACTTCCGTAACTTACACCCTCTTTCAGTAGTAGCTGCCACAGCTCAACTACTTTGTCGCTTTTTACAAAGATCTCGACCCCATCTTCGCCAGTATATCCCGTTCGAGCTATAATGACCGAACCACCACAAAGCTCGGCCTCGGTGAAATGAAACGGCTTCAGTGTAGTCAGATCCTGCGAGGCAACCAACGCTGCAACTAACTCAATCGCGCGCGGCCCTTGTACCGCTATCTGACCATATTCTGTACTCGCGTTGGTGATGGTGGCAGAGGTTGGATTGTTTGCGCACAACCACGCATAGTCTTTATCTGCATTCGATGCGTTTACACACAACAGAAAGCGCTCCTTACTGAAGCGATAGACGAT
>JBIIHY010000410.1:0-2628 GCA_044235305.1 Bdellovibrionota bacterium | reverse complement strand
TACTGGAAGCGACTTCCACATACGAATCCACTCCTTGTAGAGGTTGAATTTTGATCGAAATCTTGTCAGAACTCTCATGTGGTTTTAACCGCTCCGGCGCTTTGAACAAACTACTTGTACTACCGAGACCTGTTCCCTAATCTGTTTTTGCAGCGAAGCTGCTTCAGGAAATAAAGATGAGTGATATTGCTTCCTTAAAAGAACGCCTCGCAAACTACCTTAAGCCTCATCAGGTCCTCCAAGACCCCGAATCGCTTGCGTTTTATGGAAAGGACTGGCTCAAAGACTTTACCCCCTCTCCCTCTCTTGTAGTGCTTCCTGAGTCAACAGCTGAGGTTCAACAGTTAGTTTCATGGTGTCGGGAACTAGGCGTTGCTATCACTCCATCAGGTGGGCGAACGGGGCTCAGCGGCGGAGCTACGGCTACAAACGGTGAGGTAATCCTATCGCTAGAACGCATGCGCAGGATTCTTGAGGTTAATCGCATCGACCGCACCATCACTGTTGAGGCTGGCGTTGCGCTTGAACGTGTTCAGCAAGAGGCTGCGGCGCACGACCTGTACTTCCCAGTTGATTTCTCAAGTCGCGGCTCAAGCCAGATAGGGGGCAACATCGCGACCAACGCGGGAGGGATACGCGTCATACGCTACGGCAATATTCGTGAATCAGTGCTTGGTCTAAAGGTAGTCACTGGCGCAGGAGACCTCCTTGAACTAAACGGCTCTCTCTTTAAAAACAACTCAGGCTACGACCTGCGGTCGCTTTTTATTGGATCTGAAGGGACCCTCGGTATAATAGTAGAGGCTACCATGAAACTGACTTCACCGCCGCGCGACACCGCGCGAGTGCTGTGCGGACTGGCAGGCAACAACGCCGTTCTGCCGCTACTTACCTTCTGCCGTGACTCGCTGCGCGACCTCTCAGCATTTGAGTTTATGGAACACGGGGCGTATCACGAGGTGATAACCCACCGCGGATTGCGCGATCCGTTCAACGCACGGTATCCCGCCTACGTTCTTATAGAAGTCGAACTTCCTCACACTGACTCGCAAGCTAGCCTCCTAGAGCTTTTTGGGAGCGTATACGAGAAAGGGCTCGTTCAAGATATCGTTGTCAGCGAATCGCGTCAGCAAGCACAGGAACTGATGAACATCCGCGATCTCATTAGTGAGACCCTTTCACAGCACTACACGCTTCACAAAAATGACATCTCGGTTCCAGTGCCTGCGATCCCTACCTTTCTTAACGATCTGCACACTTCGATTCAGCAAGCCTATCCAAGCTTTAAGGTTGTAGTGTTTGGACATGTGGGAGATGGAAACCTACACGTAAATGTCTTAAAGCCTGAGGGGATGGGCGATAAAGAGTTTTGGGGAAACTGCCACGAATCCGATCACATCGTGTTTTCGCTTATCCGAAAATATCGTGGCAGTATCTCAGCAGAACACGGAGTTGGCTTGCTCAAGCGCGATTTTATCCACTACACACGTTCCCCCGAAGAGCTTGAACTGATGCGCTCGATAAAACTGGCTTTTGATCCGGCCGGGATTATGAATCCAGGGAAGGTTATTCCGCCGAGGTAGGAAGAAGATGGGCCACCATCTAGGAGATAATTCGACGATAGTGGGCGATTCGATAGCAACCGGCAGTGTGAGAACTATTCGATTTACACCTAAAAAGGTACTCTACACGGCTCTTCTTACCGGTGCCTTTTCTGTTATCTTTCTTCTGTTGTGCATCTCTCCTATAGCGAGCACCGACGGCTCACAAATGGCTCTTACTCAAGCTTTAGCTTACGAGAAAACGCCTATTATAAACACCTTTGTTAAGCTGACCAATAGAAATGACTATGCGTTCCTAGCGGGGAATTACCTCTCAGACCGCCCCCCGATCTACTCAGCAGTGGCCGCTCCCTTGGTTGCCGTGGGCGCTCTTCTTGGAACGACTATGCCACAAATATCCCACTCCCTAGCGACTATTCCTGCTCTAGTCGCTGTAGCTAGCATTTTTGCGATCCTGTGGCCCACTTTTATTCGCAGTGGACTATCCCGCAGGCAGGCCATCCTCACGCTGACTCTGGTTGCTTGCTCGCCGGTTAGTAAGTACATCTTTATGGCTCTTCCCCACGCCCTTTCGGCAGCTCTCATTCTACATCTAGTCACAACCTCCTGTGAGCTACCGCCTCAATCAGCAGAGAAGAGTGCGCTAGCTACTGCATCAGTCTGGCCTGGATTCCTTCTGGGGCTGCTTCCTTTTGTACGATACGAGAACACCTTCCTCGTACCGATCCTCCTCTTTTTCCTCTGTCAATCACCCAGGGCCCTCAGCCTTATTCCTCTTCTGACAGGAATCGCTGTCGGTGCGATGCCCGGACTCCTGTATCACTACCGTTGCTTCGGAAGCCCTTTGACAACACCGGGATCATTTACCCTTCCAGACAGAAACATTTGGGGGGAGAGTCCAGCAACTGGGCGCGTTGGCGGCGAATTTACCCCCTCTGATTTCTTTCCCAACCTTCCTGGTTCACCCAGTGTAATTTTCGATCTACTTTTTGGGTCCTTTTCAAGCGGCACTGGAGGACTTTTCCTACTAGTTCCTATTCTGATTCCATGGTCGTTTGGTCTCTGG
>JBIIHY010000409.1:0-2629 GCA_044235305.1 Bdellovibrionota bacterium | reverse complement strand
AGAGGATGTTGGTATCGCACTCGGAGAAGCAATCAACAGGGCGCTCAACGACCGTTCAGCAATTGAGCGCTTCGGTTTTGTGCTTCCGATGGATGAAGCGTTGGCGCAGGTGGCGATAGATTTAGCTGCTCGGTTTGCTTTTGAGTGGGATGCCTCCTTCACGCGCGAACGGATTGGGGATGTGCCAACAGAGATGTTTAAGCACTTCTTTAAATCTCTGTGTGAGGGATTGCGATGTGCGCTACACATCTCAGTTACCGGTGAGAATGAACACCACAAGGCAGAAGCTATCTTTAAAGGAGTGGGGCGCGCTCTCAGAGGGGCAGTCGCTCGGGACCTGCGAGTAAAGGGAATACCCAGTACAAAGGGGGTTCTATGAGCGCAGCCGTTGTTGTGGTGCGTTACAACGCCGGTAACGTGCGCTCTGTAGCGCATGCTCTGGAGAGGCTAGGGGCACACTTTTCGATCTCTGACGATGCAGCCGAAATTTTAGCGGCTGAAAGGGTTATCTTTCCCGGTGTAGGAGAAGCAGGCAGTGCCATGCGGTATCTGCGAGAGCGTAATCTTGACCGGGTACTGAAAGAGGTACAGAAGCCATTCCTCTCTATCTGTCTTGGGTTGCAACTCATGGCAGAAGAGTCAGAAGAGAATAACACCCCGTGTCTGGGAATCATTTCGGGGAGCGTCAAACGTTTTACGGTGCCTCGTAAAGTTCCGCATATGGGGTGGAGTGCTGTGTCTCATTCAGGGCATGCACTCTTTGAGGGTATCCCGCAGGATTCCTACTTTTACTTCGTTCATAGTTACCGATTGGGAGTGATGCCTTACACAATCGGCACGTGTAACTACGAAGAGGATTTCTCTGCAGCTGTGGCCTACAAGAATTTTGTAGGGGTACAGTTTCATCCTGAAAAGAGCGCTGATGTAGGTGAGAGGCTCCTTAGTAACTTTTTGAAGTGGAGTGTATAGTGACGTGTAAGATAGTGCCTGCAATTGATCTGATAGATGGCAAGTGCGTCAGACTGAAGCAGGGATCCTTCGATGCAGTTGATGTAGTGGGGAATGACCCGCTTGAGGTAGCGCGCTCGTTTGCCGCACAGGGATTCTCGCGCCTTCACCTTGTGGATTTAAGTGGAGCGCGGGCTGGAGCTCCCCAGCACCTTGAGCTAGTCCGAATGATTGCTTCTCAAACGTCGCTCTCTATCGATTATAGCGGTGGGCTCCGTACTCACGCTGATATTGCAGCAGCGCTTGAGAGTGGTGCGACAGCCATTGTTATTGGGTCTGCCGCGGTTCTCTCGCCTGGTCTGGTCGAAGAGGCTCTGCGTCTGTTCTCTCCAGAGCGGGTTATTATTGGCCTCGATGTCTTAGAGGGAGAGGTGCGTATAAAGGGCTGGGAAGAAGGGAGCGGACTCTTGCTTGATTCAGTGATCGAGCGGTATCTCCCGTGCAGGCTTAAGCGACTGATGTCTACGTCAATTAGCCGTGACGGGATGTTAGAGGGACCAGATTGTGAACTCTATGCAGGGTTGCGTCGCCGGTATCCTACGCTTTCGCTCATTGCTAGTGGCGGGGTTTCTCAGAATCAGGATGTCGAGAAGTTAGCACAGCTTGGAGTTGATGAGGTTATCGTTGGAAAGGCGCTCTACTCTGGACACCTTGCTCTCTCGGAGGTAGCTCAATACGTATGGTAACGAAGCGAATAATTCCGTGTCTTGATATTAAAGGCGGAAGAACTGTAAAGGGTACCAACTTCGTCGGCCTTCGCGATATGGGGGATCCGGTCGAATTAGCTCGTCGGTATAGTGATGCTGGTGCTGATGAGTTGGTTTTTCTTGATATTTCTGCCACTGATGAGGAACGTTCAACTACGCTCGATGTTGTCCAAAGGGTGGCGCAAGCGCTCTCGATACCCTTCACGGTTGGGGGCGGTATTTCGTCGATTAAGCACGTTTCTGCGCTTTTAGACGCTGGAGCTGATAAGGTTTCAATTAACTCGAGTGCTGTTCGCAGACCAGAGTTGATTGATGAGATAGCAAAAAACTTCGGTAGCCAGTGCTGCGTTGTTGCAGTCGATTCAAGATGTACTCCCGCTGGTGATGAAGTTGTGATTCAAGCTGGAAAGATAGGCACTGGATTGCAAACGATTCCCTGGGTGCAGCAGGTTGCTGCTCGTGGGGCAGGGGAGATCCTGCTTACCTCTATCGATAACGATGGGGTGCGCACGGGCTTTGCTATTGAGCTGACCAGGGCAGTAAGCAGCGTGGTAGGCGTTCCCGTTATCGCTTCTGGCGGAGCAGGGCAGTGCGGGCACTTCGTCGATGTGTTTGAAGTTGGGCAGGCTGACGGTGCACTAGCTGCTGGGATATTTCACGAGGGGTTAGTCACTGTTGGTGAGGTGAAGAGGTATTTAAGAGAGAAAGGAATCGCGGTGCGGATATGAGAAGAGATCCTGATTTTTCAAAGTGTGAGGGGCTGATTCCAGCCATAGTACAAGACGATGCAACCCTGGAGGTGCTCATGCTTGGGTACATGAGCCAAGAGGCATATGAGACAACGCAGCAGTCAGGGCAGGTAACATTCTTCTCTCGCTCCAAGGGGCGGTTGTGGACTAAGGGTGAGACATCGG
>JBIIHY010000408.1:0-2639 GCA_044235305.1 Bdellovibrionota bacterium | reverse complement strand
ATCGCCCTCATCTGTCAACGCCAGCCACTCCCACAGCGCCTCCTCATTCAGGGTATCTCCATGCCAGAGATCGAGGTCGGTGAGTAATCGGCACTGCTCAAGCGAGGCCATCATGATCAGGTCGCAGCAAGAGCTCATCCCTAGCTGCTTAATAACCATAAACAGACTCTGCACCGGAAGTTGGCGCACCATCTGCTCAGGAGCCTCAGCTTCAAAGATAGCCTTGTATAGTTCGCGACAGGTATGGCCCCGAAACGGTGCTGCTACTGGCGTGGTATCTGAATTGGTCATTTATACACCGTACTCTAGCAGCTCTACTGCACTACTTGCGTCACGCACTCAGGCGCTCTTAGCCACTGTTGCAGCAGCTGCACCCTTTGCTGGCGCCAGAGTCATATGAATCTGACGTCCTCCCATGATCGATTCCTCGTCGACCACTGCGATGTCTGCAAGCGCCTGCTTGATCTGCTGGAGCTTCTCTTTGCCGAGATCAATGTACATCGCCTCGCGTCCCTTAAAGCGCATAACGAACTTCACTTTGTCGCCCTCGCCCAGGAACTCACGCGCTTGCCTAAGCTTAATCTCTAGGTCGCCGGTATCTGTACGGTACCTAAGGCGCAGCTCCTTGATCGTGGTCTCTGAACGGTTCTTGCGAGCCTCAGCCTCCTTCTTCTGCTCTTTATACTTGAACTTGCCGTAATCGAGGATCTTGCACACTGGCGGCTTGGCCTGTGCTGAAACCTCCACAAGATCAAGCTCTAGCTCCTGAGCTTTGGCGAGCGCATCGCGGATTGAAAGCACTCCGAGTTGCTCTCCTGTTGGAGATATGACTCGGACCTCCTTCGCCTGTATGAATTCGTTGATTCGATGAGTATCGGGTTGAACTGGCGGGCGCTTTCCGCGCATTCCGCCTCTGAACGGGGGCTTGGTACCAAAGGGTTTCAAAAAACAATTCCTCCTACTGTTTGTTTATGTGGCCTGCTTACCTCTACTGAGAGGTTTATCAGCCGACCACTCCTGCTAAGCGTAACCATTGACTTAACTTAAATCAAGCGGTTAGCAAGGGCATCGAACTCATCCTAGACCTATTAAAAAGCACCAGCCGCTACGGGGCTAGGCTCCCCAAACGCAGGGCGTGCGGGGTGCCCATGGCAGAGTATATGGCCTTGGAGAGCAAATTACGGTTTTTTCTTGGCTGACTTAGCTTTGTCAGCTGTCGAATCCGCAGCCTTTGGCGCTCCTTTACCATCTCCTTCCTCGTTCTTAGATGAGCCTCCGGCCGCGGCCGATGCCCCATCTGGGGCTGCCGAGCCTTCCAGGGTCCGACACGTGGCATCACTAGAGTCGATCGCTAAACACCGACCCTGCTGCGTTCGGCACTCATCAATCAACGCCTCTTCAACCTTAGCTCGCGCCGAAAAACTCAATGAATTCAACGTTGAAGCCTTGATTGACATCTTTGTTGAAACGCAGTCGCCAAAACTCTCGTGATCGCGCCGACAACGTTCATGGGCCCGTGATTTCTGACGGTTAACCTCTATCAGTAGCCCAGCTTTGACGGCGGCCTCGTCCTTTCCGCGGCGCTCCACTGAGGCAAATCGGACCCTTTGCTCTCCCGGCTGCCCAGCTTTAAGTGCCGTATCGGTGGCTCCCGGACCAGGGGTAGTGTTTGCTTCGGCCGCCGGTTTTGTAGGCTCTGTAACCTGGGGCAACTCACCAGCGGACTTTGACTCCACCCTTACCCAGCGATACGAAACCTCGGATACACAAGCCACCTCTGCCGCAACTGGCCAGGCAGACAGGATGACGAACTGGAGGGCAAGAAAACGGATTTTTTGCTGATATTTTTGAAGCATGATCTGAATTATGGGGACGCTCCCCTCGTCATACTGTAACGAGCTCACTGAGGTGTGGCAAGGTGCATCTAAAGGCTACTCGCATCACTGGGCTGGTCGTTTTGCTGCTATTTGGTGGCAAGAGTAAGAGAGCATACGAAAACTCAGGAAGAGCAAAAAAGAAGGGGATAGAGATGGACGAGGTTAGTGGTGGTTTTGTTGCAGATTTTGACCGTGATTTTGACCAGATTTTCAGCGCACCCAATATGACTGGAACGCCTGAGAGGCGACTACTCTTGGCGATCCTTGAGCGCGCTATTCTCGATTACGTTGGAAATGACCCGCGTGAAGTCGAGGAAGCAGAGGAGTGGCTCTTTGGAAGCTTGGAACAAGGACTAAAGGCTCAATTCTCATTCTCTTGGCTCTGTGAACAGCTCGACCTTGATCCAGTTAAGATATCGCGGCGGATTAAAGCCATGCCACGCAGAGGCAACCGCAAGATCGCTCCGTGGTACTTTGCCAAAGAGGAGCTCGCTGTAGCGTAACAGAGCGTAAATTGACCGAGGCGATTTGCAGCGGCTGCTAAGGCCCTTTAGCAGCGCTTTTAGTGAAAATACCGAACCCCGACTCGTGCAGGGTGTGCTGGGATCGATCGAGTTGCTGTGTAGTCATTTAGCTTCCACATGTCACCCATCAGAAAACGGGCGGCAAAGTTTCCGACCTCTGTCTTCCCCGGGCCACGACGTTGTCCGATCTCACGAGACACCACCGTTGCGAAGCTAAATCTACGGATAGCTTTTGTGC
>JBIIHY010000216.1:0-5707 GCA_044235305.1 Bdellovibrionota bacterium | reverse complement strand
GATTGCGCACTTGAAGAGACGCTTGAGCAGAGGGTGCACGAGATCTTAAAGGGGTTTGAGGACAAATACATATCTCTTGAGAGGATGCGCAGCCGACGGGTCATTAAACGGGTACACCTAGAGCTCTTCATATCATTTCAGCCCGGATTATCATTTGGTTCTGTGCACGAGACCGTTATGGCTGTTAAGGGGGCGATTTTACAGCATCTTCCCGGTGCTGATGTGCTCGTTATCCCCTCCATTTCAGAGCCCGTCCAGTAACCAGGGGGGGTGCTTAACCCGCCTACCTTGAATCACTTTCTACGGCGTCGCAGATAAGGGGTTATAAGCTCTGCCTCACCAGCAGGGTTGATACAACGAGTAAGCTACAGTAAGTTCTCTAACGTACAGGTAAGCAAGCTATGAGCACCCACGACTTTGTATATCAGACCTTCGTAATTTACCTCTTCGTTAAAGCGATGATCTTCTTGCCGCTAGCGTGGGTAGCTGCTCTCTTTTGGTGGAACGACCGAAATGCAGACTCCTCACTGCTTGAGACAGAAGCTCCTCAGAGCTAAGTAGGCCGCATCAAGCTCCGAATCAGTGATGCAGTAAGGGGGCATGAAATAAAGCACATTCTGCAAAGAGCACGTGGTCTAAAACCCTCGCCTGTTGGGTTAATGCCTCTACTAATTTCGGATGACAGTGGCCGTGAGCATTGCACCACCACGAAGAGATACCATCTATGAGCGAGCGCCCATCGGTTAGCCTTATCTGCGCGCCGGAGGCCGACTTGACCTCAAGCAGCTCTGGCTGTTTCATGCCAGACTGCGTAAACGGATGCCAAACAACGAGCTCATCGCGACTGGCTAGACTCCTCATAGATTAATTACAACCTCTCGCGCTACCCGTTCCACGGAAGCTGAATCTACCTGGTCTAAATGAGGAATCCGAGCCAGCACAGGAAGCTTTGTTAACCCCTCTATAACAGACTCTGTCTGCGGTAGCTCGTGACCTCCAGTAAAGATGAGCCCCGCGATGGGGATGTCCCTACTTTGCAGTGCTAGCACAGTAAGCAGCGTGTGGTTGATACTTCCAAGGTAATGTCGAGAAACCACTGCAACCGGGCACCCTAAGGCACTTATCAGGTCGAGGCTTGTGTGGGTATTTGTTAACGGCACCATCACACCTCCGGCCAACTCAATAACTAGTGGCCTTCTAGTTTCAGGGGGCGAGAGCTTATTGAGCTCAATCGTAATCCCATCAATGGCTGCCGCTGCATGGGGTGAGAGGCTCCTTCGAAGTGTATAGACACTCGGGTGAACATGTACTGCAGGATTGCTTACAAGCCCCCGAACGGTCTCCGCATCAGATGGCCCATCCTCGATACCACTCTGCACCGGCTTCCAATAGTCGGCCCCTAAGGCTTGGCACAATACCGCAGAAACGAGCGTCTTTCCGACATCTGTTCCGATACCAGCAACGATGAGAGATTTCATGACTCTCCTCGTAAAAAGCTGGACTAACGTGCCAAGTACTTTAGCGTTGGTAGTGTGTGTTCCCCAACTAAGCTTGGAAGGGACGACGATGCATCAGTGAGTTTAGAGAGGAACCCCTTCTTCTTTAGGCTAAATACAAGGTGTGGAAGCTCATCTGGCTTAAGTGTAACGTTAGCAAGCTCAAGCGCTTTACGCGCAGCGTCGTAGATATCACCGAAATCATCAACCAGTCCAAGCTCCTTCGCCTCACTGCCAAGAATTACCCGACCATCTGCAAATTGACGCACCTTTTCTTCGGGAATGTTTCGACCATCGGCAACTGCCTTAATAAACTGTGCGTGCACCTTATGAGCTGTGTCTTCAAGAAATTTCCGCTCTTCGTCGGTCATAGGGCGGAATTGATTCCCTGTATCTTTTAGTGCCCCACTCTTTACGGTAACCATCGAAAAGCCAACTTTATCAGCTATCGTTGAGAAATTTGGTATCTGCATCACCACCCCTATCGAACCGGTCTGTGTTCCAGGCTGACAGTAGATCTTTGAGGCAGCAAGCGAAGCGTAGAGCCCGCCCGAGGCCGCAAGTGACCCCATCGATACAACTATAGGCTTCTCAGATTTAAGACGCTTAACCGCACTGTATATCTCCTCAGATGGCGCTACGGCTCCGCCCGGGGAATCGACTCGCAGCACAATTGCTTTGGTGTCTTTATCTCGGGACTCTTCATACAGAGCTTCAAGCACGTCAGTGGCATCCTCTATAACGCCGCCTAACTCAATTACTGCAACTTTTTCACCCCCTACGATATCCACGGCCCCGCGCACCCGCCCGAGGACCGTCATGAGCAGGATGAAAAGGAAGAAAACGGTTACGATCTTTGCAAGCCAGATCTTGTATTCACGCATGGAGAGTTCCTTCTAAAGGTTTCTTACAGACCTACTATTGTAGTTAATTTGTCGATTTGGCACCACGATATTTATCGAAGAGGTCCATGATACCCTTTCCCCCCTTCCCCTTGACCCCACTGGACGGTTAGAATTCACCCCGGACCACGCACACAGGGGAAAAACATGGCTACGACATCGATTGACACAACCAGAGAGATCTTCCAGAGCTCTGTTACCCTAAAATCTGAGCTGGCGGCTAGCCAAGACTTCCTCTCGCGTATCGTAGAAGGTGGGGCAGCGCTTGCTCGCACGGTAAAGGCTGGGGGAACGATCTACGCCTGCGGCAACGGCGGCTCAACGTGCGATGCAATGCATCTAACCGAGGAGCTTGTGGCGCGCTACAAACGCAACAGGGCTGGAATCAAGGCGATGCACTTTATGGATCCATCGGTGCTCACCTGTTGGGGGAATGACTTCTCGTTTGAGACAGCCTTTGAGCGTTATGCGCAGACCTTTTGCTCGGCCAACGACACCCTAGTGGCGATATCCACTTCGGGGAACTCAAAAAACGTTCTCGCAGCAGTCAGAGCAGCAAAGGCAAAGAACACCACTGTGATTGGATTAAGCGGCAAGGACGGCGGAGAGCTGGCAAAACTTGCAGACATCAACCTGGTGGTTCCATCCTCTGCAACAGAGCGAATCCAAGAGGTTCATATCACTATCATCCACGCATGGTGCGAGCTCTTAGAGACTGAACACGGCTTAGCGTAAAGCCAACATCGACTGTAAACGGGTCTGGCTAGGGCCTCCCCCCTAAGCCGCCGCACGAGCAATCAACTCTCTCGCGCGCGTGTCATCCAAAGCAAACGCTGCCTGAGTTACCTTAGCTCTTCGCAGAAAGAGGTGCAGATCATACTCCCAGGTAAACCCGATTCCACCGTGTGCCTGAATACACGCCTCACACACCTTAACCCCAACATCACATGCCCTACCGATTGCCGCGCGGCTCGTAAGCGGTCGCTGCGATGGAGAAGAGCTCACCGACCAAGCAGCAAACCGCGACAGCGCCTCAAGGGACTCAGAGAGAGCATACGCATCGGCTAGCTTGTGCTGAACAGCTTGGAAGCTTCCGATCGGAACCCCATACTGCTCACGCGTGCGTACATACTCAGCAGTCATATCAATAACTCGCCGGCAAATCCCCGCCACCTCACAAGCCTTAGCAACCTCAAGGCAGTCTTGCAGAAGCTCGGTAGCCTCGCGGCTTAACCATACAACCTCTGCATTCTGTAGACTCACTTTCGAGAGCGGAGTTGTAAGGTCAAGCGATGTTGTTGCAGCTACTGAAACATCCGGCTGCGCGCGATTGATAAGACAAGCCAGAAGCTCGCCCTTCCTGCGAACAAATGCCAATAGCCGCGTTGATCCTTCAACCGCGTAGGCCCATAAGATGTTCCCTGTGACCCTACCATCGCTTCCAACCTCAAGCCCCTGACAGCACCGCTCAGGCGCCACCGCAGTTACGTTCGCTGTATCGACAAAGAGCGCGCGCTCTGACAGTGGCAGGAGCCGCTTTGCAAGCGCGTCAAGCAAGAGCCTCTCAAGCAGCGGCTCAGGAACCAAAGAGCGACCGATTTCAGCAGCAACTACCGCAAAATCGAAGAAGGTCAGAGAGCTCTGCTCATTTCCAAATTCCTGTGCAAGGCCTAGCTGAGAGAGTGTCTGCTCAAATTGAGGATCATGGCGCACTCCGCCCGATATGCGCTTTCTAAGGTACTCTGAGTTGACGTGCGTCTCGAGGTACCCCCGCACTAAGTTACGCAACTCAACCTGCTCAGAAGAAAGCTGCATACGTCTCTACATCATCCCCAAGAGACCCTTAACTTCATCCGATGGCTGCCAGGCCGGCTGGAAGGTAATGTTCACCACTACCTCACTAACGCCCGGCACTGCGCCAACCTTGGTCATAACATCGTGCTTTAACTGAGGACCCGCGGGGCACATAGGAGAGGTGAAAGTCATCTCGATTATAACTTGAGAACCCTCGATCGTTATTCCGTAGATCAACCCCAGGAACCAAACATCGAGGAAAAGCTCTGGGTCTTCAACCAGCTTTAAGGCTTCAATTATCGCCTCTTTTGAGGGCTCTGGTGCGGGGACTTCATTCATAGCAGCGATGCTACACCGCACGGGTGGAGATGGGAAGGAGGATATCGGGGTTGGGGATGAGGAGAAGAAACAGGGAAGAAGAAGTAGTAGAAGCAGGAGGTTCGGGCATCGCCAAAAAAAAAAAACGCGGGCACCAAGAGGTGCCCGCGCCATAAGAAGACTTGACCGAAGTCAAAAGCTTCTGCGCCATCTAGTAGCTCCGCAGAGCGGGGCCAACATCATGGCGACTCAACTAGAGAACTCTCTCCTTGAGAGCCTTAGCTGGTGTGAACCGAACGCGCTTACGCTTCGGGATGTTGATGATCTCACCCGTAGCTGGATTGCGTCCCTGACGAGCCTTCGACTCGCGAACGTAAAGCTTGCCAAGTCCCATGAGAGGGATCTTGTAGCCACGCTTTAGAGAATCCATAACGAAGAGCGAGATATCCTCAACGATCTCCTTAGCCTGTGAACGCTTAACGAGTCCGCAGAAAGCGCGAACGTTCTCGATGAACTCAGACTGAGTGTAGCTGAGAGTCGAGGTGTTACGAGGCTTGCTTGAAACGCGTGCCTTAGCAGTTGGAGCAGCAACAACCTTGCCACTCTTAGCTGCTGGAGCCTTAGCCTTAACAGCCTTCTTCGGAGCTACTTTCTTAGCAGCCTTCTTTGCAACTTTCGCTGGCTTCTTTGCCATACGTTTGTTCTCCTAAATTACAGTTTTGGTACAAAGCACCCTTATCGAGAGCGCTCTTGTCGAGCTGATTCTAAGACGCATTTTAAAGCCGGAAAAACATCGGCCGGAAAATAACTTCTCGTCTTCAAGCTCAGACAGGGCGATGATAGTGATACTTTTTGGATTTGATCAATAATATTTTTTTATGTCACCAATTAAAAATTCGCATTTTCCTTCGGTAAAATGCACCCTCTTGCTTCTTGCTGTCTTTGCGACTCTCGTGAGCGAGCTCATACCGAGCGTTCTTGCAGCACCACCAGAGGGCCAACTGACCACGTGTGATGAGCAGGAAACGATACGCATTCCGCTGGCTCAAAGCTGGGAACGCGTCAGCCACAACCACCCCCAAGCATTGTGCGTTTTTCGCAGTAAAAACGTGGGTTTCCCGTCACTTACCGTAGTGCAAACCACTCCAATAGATGCTCGACAGATAGCCACAAACGCGGGGAAACTTGAGTATCTTG
>JBIIHY010000371.1:0-3150 GCA_044235305.1 Bdellovibrionota bacterium | reverse complement strand
AAGAGCTACCTTGCAGTTGGCATCGCAAACGCTAAAGCAAGTAACCTGCGGAAGATTGAGAATGGGAGCCTTCAGGGGTACTCGGCTTTAGTCTCATTTGCCACTCAGGCTGGGGCTTTAAAGGCGCTGGTATCGGTGTTCGAGCTACCTGATCGCAGCTATATCGTGACACTTTTAGACCGTGCTGACGGGTTTGAGGGCTCAAAAGAGGCTCTCTACACGATAGCTGAAGGGGTAAGAATTAAAGAATTGGCCACCACAAAGGCAACCGACTCTGCCAAAGAGACGCATGGGAAAACCACAAGCTGGACCCTGTTGTTACTAACAACAGTGGCTCTTATCCTGGGTACGGCGATATGGATAAATCGGGTTAAGCGGCCTTAAAGAGCGCCAAACCGGAATCACCACCGACAAATCCAGTTAGTGCCTCAACTGCCCGCTCGGGATGCGGCATCAGGCCGACTACATTACCGGCTTTATTTGAGATGCCGGCTATTGAGTTGCACGATCCGTTTACGTTGATCTCGATATCTGAGTGCGCCACCTCGCCCGCCGCTGAGCAGTACCGAAAGGCTACCTGATTGTTTCTTTCGAGTTCAGCAAGAGTGGCTGCATCAGCGAAGTAATTCCCCTGAAAGTGCGCGATTGGGCACGTAACTATCTCGTCCTGCTTCATCCCTGAGGTGAAGAAATTTTGCTGCGAGGCGATTGAGATATGAACGAATCGTGAGAGGAACTTACGACCAACGTTCTCAAGTAACGCCCCCGGCAAAAGCCCTGACTCACACAGAATCTGAAACCCGTTGCAGATTCCAAGAACCCGTCCTCCAGCCTGGGCAAACTCTTTTACAGAGTCCATAACTGGAGAGATCTTCGCCAGAGCCCCTGTGCGGAGATAATCTCCGTAAGAGAAACCACCGGGCAATACGACTACATCTGCCCCCTGCAGATCCCGATCCCTGTGCCAGATACGAACCGCTTCAGCCTTGAGGAGTGTACCGTACACGTGCTCAACGTCTTGCTCGCAGTTAGTTCCAGGAAATACGACAACAGCTACCTTCACGGCTTACCTATGCCTCCTTAATCTCGTAGCTCTCAATTACTGTGTTGGCGAGGAGGAGCTTACAGATCTCTTCGACCTGAACGAGAGCAGCGGCCTTATCGAGCCCCTCAGCCTCTAGCTCAATAATCCTACCAACGCGGATATTCTTGAACGCTTCGTACTTCTTATCTCTCAAACCAGTCTCTATGGCTTTCCCCTGCACATCAAGAACTCCTGGTTTCAATCTGACGATAACTTGGTAACGCATAACAACCCTTTCCTTGGGTATACCCACTGAATACAACGACCCTACACTAGCGCTCGATCGACTATCCTATCAACCTCTTTCAGGTGCCTTGACAGATCAAAAACTGACTCTATCTCCGCAGCGCTCATAACTCCTGTAATCTGCGGGTCCTGAGTCACCCGTTCTTGTAAGCTCGCGCCACCATCCCATGCAGCCAACGCATGGCGCTGGACTAAAGCATAAGCATCCTCGCGCGAAACACCCTTATCAACTAACGCAAGGAGCAGATGCCCTGAAAACACTGTGCCGCGCGTCATCTCGAGGTTCTCAAGCATGCGCTCTGGCGATACCGCCAGGTTCCTTACCACCCCTTCAAAGCGGGTGAGCATAAAATCTAGCGCGATACACGCATCGGGCACCGCCACACGCTCAACTGAGCTGTGGCTAATATCACGCTCGTGCCACAAGGCAACGTTCTCAAAAGCCGCCTGAGCGTACGACCGGACCAGGCGAGCAAGACCGCAGAGGTTCTCAGTAAGGATTGGGTTGCGCTTGTGCGGCATCGCAGACGACCCCTTCTGGCCCTTAGTGAACCCCTCCATCGCCTCACGCACCTCAGTGCGTTGAAGGTGGCGGATCTCAACAGCAAAGCGTTCAATCGACGAAGCAACCCCTGCCAAGGTAGCCATAAAGTGTGCGTGTCTGTCGCGCTGTACAACCTGAGTAGCAACCGTCTCAGGCTTTAAGTCGAGTCGCTTCATAACAAGCTCTTCAACGCTTGGATCTATCCCTGCATAGGTGCCAACCGCCCCGGACACCTTGCCGTAGGAGATCTCTTCGACCGCAGATGATAACCGCCCCTGCTGTCGCTTTAGCTCTGCGTACCACCCAGCTAACTTAATTCCAAAGGTGGTAGGCTCAGCATGAATCCCATGCGACCGCCCGATACACGGGGTACGCTTAAACTCAAGCGCCCTACTTTTCAGCGTCTCTTGGAGCTTGTTGATACGGTCTAAAAGGAGCAATCCAGACTTCCGCATCTGAACTGCAAGGCAGGTGTCTACAACATCACTTGAGGTCATCCCGCGGTGCACGTAGCGCGAGAGTGGCCCTACGTATTCCGCAACGTTTGTAAGGAAAGCGATAACATCGTGCTTTACCTCGCGCTCGATATCGAGCACCCGGTCGACTTCAAAGGCCGCCTTCTCATTGTACGCTGCTAGAGCCTCAGGCGGAGCCTTACCAACTTTTACTAGCCCCTCTAGGGCGAAGCGTTCAATGTCCAGCCAAATAGAGTATCGGCACTCATCGGACCAAAGGGCTACCATCTCGGGGTTTGAATAACGTGGAATCATGCGTTAACCAATACCGCGCCGCGGTGGGGTTCATCAAGCTCAAGGAGGGGTAAACTTTCATATACGTTACCGCAAAGTAGGGTCCGAAGCCCCCCGGAGCGGTCAGAACACTGATCTAGGTACCGATTAGCTGTCTTTAGGGCTAGCTGCGGTGTATTACTGTTCTCGCTAAGGTGCCCGAGCACGATGTGAAAGAGCTCAGGGTGCATGACCTCCTCCAGCAGCTGCCCGGCGGCATCGTTACAGAGGTGACCGTGGGTAGAAGAGATACGCTGCTTAAGCTCCCAGGTGTAACTACACCCTTGCAGCATCTCTTGGTCGTGGTTCGACTCAAGCAAGATGGCATTTGCTCCTCTGATGTGCTCCCGAACCAAGGTGGTAACACGACCCAGGTCAGTGACCAGCACCAACTTGAAGCCCTGGGATTTCAGAACGAAACCAACTGGATCGACTGCATCGTGCGCGATGCTAAAAGGAGTAACCGCAAACGGACCCACCTGGAGCTC
>JBIIHY010000106.1:0-8912 GCA_044235305.1 Bdellovibrionota bacterium | reverse complement strand
AGATCCTTTGGACCTACATCCTGATTCCCTTTATCTTGCTGGCAATCATGATTGGCGGGGTGTTCTTGGATAATCACCGCCCAGACCTGATTCCATCAGCTCCAGCTAGTCACCAGGGCGGTGGTCATCACTAAGTCAGCCCTCGACCTCAACGAACTCTACTAATCCTGTCTCAGGATTAAGGAAGGCGATTGAGAGGGGTTCTGCAGCAAAGAGCGCTCCTGGATTAATGATACGGGTTCTACCACGCTGTTCATTCCGCTGAGCGTGAGTGTGCCCGTGCAGGACATAGTCAAATTGCTGGCTATCTGCGGCTTCTTCTATTACGCGGCTACTAGTGCCGTGATTTACAAAGAAGCACTTTCCGGCGAACTCAAAAGATAGAGAGTCTTGTATCTCGTCAAACCCTAGCTCGCTGCACTTTTTCTTTAATCCAGAGCGCTCGCCGTCGTTGTTTCCAAAGACAAGCTTCATAGGGAGGCCAGAGAAACGCTCAAGCACTGGAGGAGAGATGATATCCCCACAGTGAATGACGAGAGCAGGAGCGCGGGTGTTAAATATCTTTACGGCGCGCACAATCATGCGCACATCCTCGTGGGTATCAGAGACTAATCCGATTAGGTTTGAATTACTTACCATTGCTTCACCTCACTTGAGACAAGAGTAGCTTCCGTACGGTAGCAAACTCTTCATCGTATCGACCATCCTTAAAGTCAGGGAAGGTCCACTCAAAGGGGTTGTATTTACCGCGCGCGTACCGAGCAACAAGGTCGGCGTATATGCCACTGTCAACGAATATCTTTTGTCCTGCCTCTTTAGTGCTCGCAAGTATTATCTTGTTATGGTCAAGGTATCCAACATCAAGATTCACCGAGCGCTTCCCTTCGGTAGCTAGCCCCTTCTCAAGCTCGACACAGGCAAGCTTTGCTCCAACGAGGATGTCAGCGTAGTGGGGCCCTGAAAAGGAAACTATGCGCCGCACAAGATGCGGACCCATCTCTTCTTCATAGTAATCAGTGACATCAAAGGGGTGTGCAGGACCAACAAAATCAACTGAGCCAAAGACCTCGGCAAGCATCTCAAGCGCTTGCTCAAGAGGCGCATCGTGTCTGCTCAGTACAGCAATAAAAAGTTTTACAGACGGAGGTTGAGTCATAGAGTTCTTACGAAGACAGATATCCCAAGGCACGCCGCACAACAACAGGGTCAATCAATAAGCGAGTAGCAACCTCGTGTATCAGTGCATCTTGTGTGAGGTTTATTCGCGAAGAGCCCTCTTTGGAGCGTAGGGTGAGAGAGCTCTTTTGAATGTAAACTTGAGTGTCGCCACTAATCGATGAGATAACCGGATAGGTCATCATCTCCCACTCAAACGAGCGCCGCCACGCTACTTTAAAATTTGCCTCATCCACCAGAGTAGTTTTGTAGGTCAGTCGATAGCGCAAGCGACCGTCTCTCTCTGCCGTTGCAAGCTCAAGGGCATCTGACAGTGCAGCAACGCGAGTAAGGCGCACAGTAGAGAAGGGAGTCTCAAACGTTACCTCTCCCTGGAGTGGAATCGCTATGGGCGAGAATATCAGATAACCGGGGTCTATTAGGTGCTGCACCCCGTCAATCAGCGCGAGCACGGCACAGTGGGTGTCAGTGCCATAACGTCTATCGGCCAGAATAGGAGCAGCTTCAAAACCTATCTCTTGAATGAGGCGGGTGAGGGTCTCAGTTAGAGGAAAGCACGTTCCTCCGGAGCCAGTAGTAAAGTGACCGACCAGCAATTCCTCAGGTGTTTGAAAAAAATGCGATGAGAGCTCTTCGTTAGCTCGGATAATTTTAGAGAGATTCTCGTAAGGGATAGCCGAGAAGCTCTTTAGCACCTGAGCAAGTAGCTCGCGTTTAGGCTGCGCGAGTGGGATTTGGTAGTGATTGCAGAAGAGAGAGAGTAGGGCCGGTGCCATCTCAGAAGGGTAGCATGAAAGGGGGTCTGAGATTAATCCCTAGTAACCTTGGTTTTTAGCGAGAGTCTTTGTGTAGCGTATTGATCTGACTCGCAAAATAGATTGATTGTAAAATTTAGAAATAGGCAGGCTCCCGTCTCTTTTTCGCTATACGCGCCCCGAATTTTGGCGCGATATCTTACGAGTTTGGTTTCTGGGATAATGCAGCGATGATCCGCGCGCGAGTGTTTACGCTCAGTGCGTAGGGTGTCTTTACAATTTCATATGGGTAGTTGGTGGTTTGTCCGGTTTTATAGCTATGAAAATAAAGCATTTCGTAAGCACAGTTGCGTTGGCGATATCCGCCGGCCTGACTGTGATTGGTTACTTACTCCACTTTGATGAGTGGCTAAGTGGCATCTACAAGCGGCCGAATGTGCCGCTTGGTGTCGTATGGGCATGGATGCTCGTCGTCACCGCAGTGATCGTGCCAATTTGGCAGCGATCACTCAAACGGGCGTGGGAAGCGCCCATTATGGCGGGGGCAGTTTTTATCATGCCCCTTGTACTCATCACTGACTTGCCTGGTTCGGGTCAGTTGGTAAGTGCCGAGCACAACACCAAACTTCTGCTTCTCACGTGGGCAGTAGGTGGTGTTTTAGTCGTCTACGCAATTTTAGCCGACTATTTTTACATTTGGGTTCGTCGCGAAGAAGAGCGCGATGCCCAAAAACGATAATCTCACGGTTGGAAGCTGGTTTTTTTAAAAGGTTCTCTTCACAAAAAACCACCAGCTCCCACCCTTTAATCCTTACTCTTAACTGGCCTGTACCAGTGTAGCCACCGCACAAGCGGCTCTGCTTTGCGAGTTTGTATCCAGATTCGTCCCTTGCCACTGAAGCGACAAACAAAACCCTCGCCAGAGAGGAATAGGGATTTGTATCCAGCTAAGCGCCCTACTTCGTACGTGAGCCCCTCGGTAAAAGCAACGATGTGTCCAGTATCAACCGTCACTGAGCTGTTCCCTTCAGGAAGTTCAATCATCGCACCGTAGGTGTTAAACCACAGGTCGCCAGTTCCTGAAGCCTTTATAAGAAAGAACGACTCGCCTGAAAAGAATCCCTTCTTAACTCCCTGCCACTTCGTTTCAAGCTCTATCTGTGGAGAAGACGCGAGGTAGGCGCTGTTCTGTAGGTAGATCGTTTCGTTGCGAAGGTGGATATGTTCGATATCGCCCGGTGAGCCAGGGGCGATAGAGATCTCTCCTGCGCCACCCTCTGCTGTAAACTCGTTTATAAAAAGCGACTCACCCGTGAAGAGTCGAGAGAGTCCACCCCTCATCTTAGTCTTCATGCGTAGGTTTGAGTCCATGGAAGCCATCGCTGAGGCCTCAACTTTAAGGGTCTTACCTGCAGGGAGTGACACAGTAAGAAGCGCGAAATCGGGTCTCGCTTCGATGCGGTATTGAAACTCAGAATTAGGGACTTCAGTTGATTGTGCTTGTTCCATACGATGTATCCCTCTCTCTTAGCGTGCTCTAAGCATCGGGGTTAGGAGCTTTCCAAATGCAGGTGGATTGTGCGATTGGCACCAGACCCTTCCCTGACCTGTGAACTTACACACAAATCCCTCGCCACCGAGGAACGAGGAGAGCCAACTTTTTCCTGCTTTGGAAATCGAGAAATCGAGCGTCTCTTCAAAAGCCACGATATGGCCCGTATCTACGATGTATTCGCCGTTTACATCTATCGGATATATCGCACCGAATGAGCTTAGTACCACCGTTCCACCGCCGTGAAGTCGGAGCCAAAAGAGGCCCTCACCAGAGAACATGGATTTCACTCCCTGCCAGGCCGTGTCGAGCTGCGCTTCGCTTGATCGCACAACAAAGGAACCTCCCTGAGCGATGATTCCAACGCCGCCGGATAGATCGAGTGAGAGCATGTCACCAGGGAGAGCAGTAGAGAAGAATATCTCACCCTCTGAAGAGTCGGTAAGGGTGTAGTAGTTCTGAAAGAATGACTCACCACCTACTAGGCGTTTAATACCCGACATAATGCTGCGCTGTTTTGCGCTGGTTTTAGTCTCGATACTAAAGTTGCCCCGCATCGCAATCATTGCGCCACCTTCAGAGACGCAGCTCTCTCCAGGTTGGAGAAGAACCTTTGCGGCGGAGTTCCCTGGGCCGTGTACGATATCAACCTGCATGCTCTTATTCCCCCAAGAAAAATCTAAAAGCGTGGATTAACCCATGACGCTAGGCCACCAAGGCTGCGAGTTTGCATCCAAAATGAGCCTGTTCCTTCAAGACGCATGACGAGACCTTCGCCACTGAAGAAACTGCCGATAATTCCATTAGAAAGTTGGGTTTTAAGCCGTATGGTGGGCTCGTATGCAACTAGGTGACCTGAGTCTACAATGTACTCACCCTGAAGTTCTCGTTTGATGAATGCCCCGAAGCTTGCAAACCACACAGTACCAGTACCAGACGCTACAAGTTTAAAGAGTCCTTCGCGCCCGATGAAGGAGGTAAGACCAGCGTAACGCAATCCAAGAGTTACTCCAGGAGTTGAGCAGATGTAGGCACCAGCTTCTAAATTAATAGATTGATTGTTGAGCTCAATAGCGCACAGGTCGCCTGGGCACTGGGTTGTAAGGGTTAGAGTTTTAGGGGACGAAGAGTTGTTGGTAAATTCGTTAATAAAGAGCGATTCACTCCCCAAGAACTTGCGTGCCAATCCTTTAAATAATCCGCCGTTAAGACGAGCTGTCACATCAAGTGCCGCGTCCATGGTTGCCATCGCTCCGGATTCCGTTTGAATCACCTCTCCCGGAGCGAGCTCTACTTCAAGGTAGCGAAATGCTTGGTTGCCTTTTATTTCACTCTTCATGCCGTGACCTCCGAATATTCCAGTCAGTATCAGGAAACGACTTCATAGCGTCAACGCTTTTCCAATTCGGCTCGCAGTTTCGCTTTGAAGGTATCGAACGCCTTTGCATCGAGGGTGCGATAACTCTGACTTGGTGTAGATTTAATAAGGTCTCTTAGCTCCGCAATACGGTCGGCAGTTGCTGGGTGTGTGCTTAGGAATGAGAGCGCTTTTTCTACCTCGCTAAGGGTTATGTTCTTGTCGTGTTCCTCCTGAATTCGTTGAAAAAATTCAATCATCCCGTTTGGGTCTATCTGGGCAGCGTGTAGATACGCAAGCCCTGT
Source organism: Bdellovibrionota bacterium (assembly GCA_044235305.1). Taxonomy (GTDB): domain Bacteria; phylum Bdellovibrionota_C; class UBA2361; order UBA2361; family OMII01; genus OMII01. Next base: position 3,767 of record JBIIHY010000106.1, on the reverse strand, counting down.
TCGGTCGGCATCTCGCTCCTGGTCGCGCGAGAATCCCTGTTGTAGGAGGTAGCTAGCGCCCTGTGATATGGCAGCTACTGTACCCACTCCGCTACCAAGTACTATATCAACCGCTGTGTATACACCCAGAACAGTTATGATTTGGCGTGCCGTGTGGCGCTGAGTAACGTGAGAGATCTCGTGAGCAAGCACGCCGAAAAGCTCTTCAAGGCGACCAGCCTCAAGGATAGTCTTTGAGTTAACAACGACTTTTCCCCCAGGCAGCGCAAATGCGTTTAGGGTGTCGCTCTTGGCGAGGTAGAACTGTAGGTCATTGCTTATGGGGCCAACTGCGGCCGTGAGTGGCTCAAGGAGCTTCTTAAATTCCTTATTCAGCTCTTCGCTCTGAATGATGGTTGTCTCTTGTTTAATACCCAAAAAAACAGCTTCGCCAAGTTTCTTCTCCCAAGAGAAGGGGATGTAATAAGCGCAGGTAGCAACGAAAGGTTTCCACAGCAAAATACTAGTCGCTAGTAGCGCAATGATAGATACCAAGGCATAGACGGAGCGTCGCAGGTTTCTACGAGAGTGTTGTTTGAGCACGGAAAGCTCTTTAGAGAGGTGAGGCGCGCCAGTTGCTTGAAGTTGAGCTAGCAAGGAGCGATCGCGGGTGAAGATGCTCCAACCAGGCTTAGTTGGGTGGCTTAGAAAGAGGAGCTTGTTGTTTGCGCCACCCCAGTGAAGCTTTAAACCGTTTAGGGGAAACTCAATGCGGATATCTGAATCAGTTTTTGCCACAACAGATACAGATGTAACCGAAATCTGAGCAAAAGCTCGTCCCGTTGGGAGGGAGTCGTGGGTGATAACACCTTGATTTGAAGGTTGCGTAGAGCCTTGTGTTTTAAAATTCGTCATACCGAGATACGGCTAGAAACCGGGATAATTGCCCAAATTATAGCGGATCGTGTGCATGAGAGCGACGCTTTTAGGTCTGGAAGGGGCATAAGGCGAAAGTTGGTGGTCGCAAAAACACCATTTTAGCGCTATTCTAGCAGCAATGGTAAACTCGCACTCCGGCACTAAACAGAAGAGACGGCGAAAGAAGGCTTTGCCCGATTTTCCGACCCCCTCGCTCCATTCTGGAGACCTCTTTAACAGAGAGCTTAGCTGGATTGAATTCAATCGGCGTGTCCTTGCGCAAGCGCAGAATCCTAAAATGCCTCTCCTCGAGCGGGTCAAGTTCCTTTCGATATTTACCTCTAATCTTGATGAGTTCTACGGCAACCGCATAGGAGGGCTCAAAAAGCGCCTAGAGAGCTGGGGGTTGGCTAGTAGTGCGGGTATCTCCGTTGGTCAGCAGTTAGACACAATTCGTACCTCTCTCATTGAGCTCGTTCGCTCGCATGAGGAAACGTATAAGCAGGTCATACTGCCAGAGCTTGCTGCGAATAAGATTTTTCTCCTTTCCTGGAACCAGTTAACGGAGATGGAGCAAGCCTCAGCCAAGGAATACTTCTCTTCTAATATTTTCCCCATACTGACTCCTCTTGCTGTAGACCCAGGACACCCGTTTCCATTCATCTCCAATCTCTCTGTTTCATTGGGTCTAATCGTTAAGCAACCTGACCGAGACGAGGAGCTTTTTGCAAGAGTAAAGATTCCAACTGCGCTGCCCCAGCTTATTCGTCTTGAGACTGGTGAGCATCCAGGGTGCTTTCGCTTGATCAGTGTCTCTCAGGTAATTGAGCACAACATTCAAGCGCTCTTTCCCGGCATGGTAGTACAGAGCGTTATGCCGTTCCGCGTTACGCGCAACGCAGAGATAGATGTTGATGACCTTGAAACCGACGATATTGTGCAGTTGATTGAAGAGGAGCTACGAGAGCGTAAGTTTGCAAAAATTATCCGCCTTGAGCACGCAATGAATGCAGACCCCGCAATTTTAAAGTTCTTGATGCAGGAGATAGAGCTGACAGACCGCGATGTGTATGAGTCGCCCGCTGCGCTAGACTCCTTGCTGCTTAAAGAGATCTGCGAGTTAAATATCCCGGCTTTAAAAATTGAACCGTGGACTCCAATTGTGCCCCTTCAATTGGCAGATGAGGACGCAAATATCTTTAATGTTGTTAAAAACTCGGATGTCCTCGTCCACCATCCTTATGAGAGCTTCTCGTCGAGCGTTGAGCGATTTCTCGCCTCGGCAGCAAACGACCCAAAGGTTCTTGCGATCAAGATGACGCTGTATCGAGCGGGCGATTCAAGCGCATTAGTGCCTCTACTTATTCGAGCAGCAGAGAATGAGAAGCAGGTTGTGTGTTTAATTGAAGTTAAGGCAAGCCTTGATGAAGCACGAAATATCAAGCTAGCGCAGACCCTTGAGGATGCAGGCGTTCATGTTGTGTATGGAGTAGTTGGCTTAAAGACACACGCCAAAGCGATTCTCGTTGTGAGGAGGGAGGCTGACGCTGTGAGGTGTTATGCCCACATAGGGTCAGGAAACTACAACGGTACAACAGCCCGCGTGTACACTGATGTAGGACTTTTTACAGCCAACAAAGAGATCTGTGACGATCTCGTTGAGCTGTTCCATTTTCTTACTGGGCGCTCTTTGAAGCGAGATTACAAGAGGCTTCTCGTTGCTCCGGCTGCACTTAAAGACCGGCTGCTCGCGTTAATTGAACGTGAGGTTGATAATCACAAGCGTGGTCTTCCAGCCCACATAGTGATTAAAGCAAACAGCCTTGAGGATGCAGCGAGTTGTAAAGCTTTACGGCAGGCAGCTGAAGCTGGCGTAGCTGTTGATTTAATTATCAGGGGAATCTGTTGTCTTAAGCCTGTAGCTCTTAACGGTGCTATCGTGCCGCGAGTTGTCTCGGTAGTGGGTAGGTTTCTTGAGCACTCACGAATTTTCTATTTTCGAAACGGCTGCCAGGACCCATTAGAGGGCGAGATGTATATATCGTCTGCTGATCTGATGGTTCGTAATCTACATCGACGAGTTGAGATAGCTGTTCCGCTCTATGATCGCGCTGTTAAGGAGCGATGCTGGGAAGTTCTAACCACTATGATTCATGACCACGGAAGCGCGTGGGAGCTTAATCCTGATGGGTTATACTCCCCACGGACTATCGCCTCCATCAAGGGGGATCAGATGGGCTCTCAGGAGATGCTGATGCGTTTATCAAAAGAGCGCGAGAGGCTCAGATTCGGCTTTCACGATGGGGTTAAAGAAGTGGGGTAGCAGTTGCTGCCACTCATGGACCGCGGAGCTTCCAGCTCCGCCAAAATGTACATCTGGTAAAAAATCATCTGTTCGAGCAGCAATCTCTTCGCTAGCAGAAACCTCAACCGGATATAAGAGGGCGTTTTCTCAACTCTGCTACTCAATCTCTATTTCAACATCGAGTGCGCTCTCAAGGAGTCCTTTTGCCTTCTCGCATCCCCAGCGCTCTACGAGTAGCGATTTAGTTTTGGGAAGCTGCAGAGTCGCTCGTTTTCCTTTTCGCTTAAAACCGAGACGAGATACGCGGGCAAGATGTTCTCGGTCGAGCTCTTCTACGATTCGTAGTATCCCTGCGATGAGCTTGACGGGACGACGGTCTTTGTCGCGCAAAGCGCTCCATTCAGGGTGATCGCTCTCTGGAAGGCTCCCACGATGATACCTGACGCTAGCTGCCACGATATTTCTCTGGAAGCTATCCAAGCCAACAAAATGACTCTCACGAATGATGTACGCTGAGTGCTTGTGGTGGTCATTGCTGTTGATGTAATCGCCTACATCGTGAAGG
>JBIIHY010000407.1:0-2669 GCA_044235305.1 Bdellovibrionota bacterium | reverse complement strand
GACAATCTGCTACAGCGGCAGCCATAATCACGATACTGGCGCCCGAACCGTTTGAGCCTCGTTGCTCAAACGACTCGTGGAGCATCGCTGCTTGCATCTCTGCCGCTGAAGTGACACCAACACATCGCACTTCACGCGGTACTTTCAGTGGAATCGATAGTGGCCCGTGCACCAGGGTCACGTCTGCTCCTCTGCGGTACGCCTCTACAGCAAGGGCTATTCCCATCTTGCCTGATGAGCGGTTGGAGATAAAACGCACTGGGTCGATAGCTTCGCGGGTGGGGCCAGTTGAAATTACCACTCGCCTTCCGCGTAGCTCACCATCACTGAGGGCTCGCTGCACATGAAAGAAGATCTCTCGGTGGTGAGGTAACCTCCCCTTCCCCTCCCAGCCACATGCAAGTGGGCCTGCGTCTGGTTCAACGAGCAAGACCCCGCGTCCAGCAAGGTGCGCAAGGTTGGCCTGTGTTTGCGGATTCTCAAACATATTCACGTTCATCGCTGGAGCGACAACTATCGGCGCTTTGGTTGCTAAAGCAACAGCAAGCAGCGGAGAATCAGCAAACCCATGTGCAAGCTTAGCTATCAGGTCGGCGGATGCTGGAGATATCACAAGCACATCTGCCCAATCAGCAAGCGCTATGTGCCCGATGGCACCCGGCTGGGTTTCATCCCAAAATTCACGTGACACCGGATTGCCCGTGATGGCTTCAAAAGTTAAGGGTGAGATAAACTGTAGTGCAGATTCAGTCATTACAACCCGCACCTGGTATCCGCGCGTTACCAGATAGCGCGCTAGCTCAGCGCTCTTGTACGCTGCAATCGATCCCGTTACCCCTAGAACTACTTTGCGCTTCTCACTACCTGCTTTCATACTGCTCATGTACATCTATGCCAAAAAAGGGTTGTGCCGCCGCTCTTGCCCAACGGTGGTATCTTCGCCGTGGCCACTGAGAACCCTGGTTGCATCGTCAAGAGAGAGGATCTCTCGCTTAATACTTGCGATAAGCTGGGCGTGATTCCCACCTGGTAGGTCTGAACGTCCGATTGAGCCTGCAAAGAGTACGTCGCCACTCACTACAACCCGCTCTTCAGGGAAGTAAAAGCTAACTGACCCTGGCGAGTGTCCTGGAGTAAAGCGAACTTCTGCCTTGCACCGGCCCACCGTAAGCTGCTCGCCGCCACTAATGTGATCGGTTGGTTCAGGACAGTCGTGCCATTCCTTTAGCGGAAGACCGTACATCTGCGCAACAGTTAGTACCGAGGCTCTAAAATCACCCTCAGCGGGGTGAGCAAATAGCTTGACGTTGAACTGCTCAAGCAGTGGAGCAACGCCCCCACAGTGATCAAGGTGTGAGTGCGTGAGCCAGATTGCTGAGCAGGTGATGTTAAGTTTTTTAATGCGGTCCGCTATCTGCTGCGCGTCGCCACCCGGGTCAACCACTACCCCCTGGCGGGTCTCTGAGCACCACAGGATGCGGCAGTTTTGCGGGAATGGTGTTACTTCGATCGTTTCAATAGTGAGCATGGTGAACTTTTTAGTCTGTATGTGTGTATGGCTGAAAATATCTACGTAAAGGGTGTAGCACTAACGCAGAACGACCCTCTGGTTATCATCTAGGAAGCGCCGAATACCGTTGGCGATACCCTCTGCAAGCAGTTGACGAAAACGTTCATCGACTAGTTTAGCGCCATCTGCAGGATGGTCAATAAAGAACAGCTCAATAAGTGAGCACGGCATATGTGCCCCAACTAACACGAAAAAAGGTGCCTTTTTTACCCCCAGCGAGCGACCTCGAGGGTAGCTGCCGGCGATTTTCTGGAGCACCGCGCCGTCAAGGATGCGGGATAAACGTACCGAGTCTTCGAGCTTTCCGCTCTGGATCAAGTCGCTTAGGATAAAGCTTAGATCGTCCAGGCTCTCGCCTTCACCGAGCGCATTCTCGCGCTCAGCTAACTTCCTACTAGCAGCATCATCGGTGTTATCAAGGTAGTACGTCTCGAGACCAGAAAGGGTGTGAGAGGGCGTTGCGTTTAGATGCAGACTTACAAAGGCATCTGCGTTGCGTCGATTCGCGTATGCGGTGCGGCGCGCAAGAGGCGTAAAAGTATCATCGCGACGGGTGAGCACGACTCGAATACCGTATGAACCTGAAAGGATACTCTCCACACGCCGGGCTATATCGAGGGTAATCTCTTTCTCAGGAACACCCTTAAAGCCGACGGCTCCAGGGTCATCACCGCCATGTCCCGGGTCGATCACAACCGTACGCGCTGCTGCGCGTTTTCGCGCAAACCGCCGAGGAAGAGGGCGTGGAATCTCCATGTCAGGCGAAGGCACAAAGCGGCTGAATGTGTCGTTACGTATTCCCTGGAGCCGCTCGCGCGCCCGTAGACCTCCTTGCGTAGCTGCCTTGAGAGCGCGTTCGTAGAAGCTGCGTGCGCGTTCTGGTGCACCTTCAGCACTGAGCGCGATATCTCCCCGTAGCAGCAGGGCGTCATACGCGTCGGCAGAAGCCCCCTGAATGCGCAGAACCGGCTCTAAACACCGAGCTGCGGCCTCAATATGTCGGTCACTGCGCGTGTGTCGCCACAAACGTAGATGGACATCTGCCGCGTATATTCTGTAGCGAAAGGTATCGGCCCCTTCTCCGTGCGTTGCGATTGCA
>JBIIHY010000105.1:0-8961 GCA_044235305.1 Bdellovibrionota bacterium | reverse complement strand
TAGCCTGAAACTCAGCGGGTTATGCCGTAGCTCTGCCCGCTACTACCCACTAATTCCGTCGATGAGCCCGAGATAATCCTACTGAGAAAACGGAGACAGTGGCTCATCGGGAAGTCCCAAGAGGTCCCGAAATCTCTGACGCAGGTAATTCTCCATGCAGTCTACGACGCCGTTACAGCGAATAAGGTTATCCATCACCTGACCAATCTGGCGCCGTGTCTGGAGATCGAGCGTATCCTTAAGCTTGGCTGCCTCTAGGGAAGAGCTGCGCATATTACGCAGGTGGGCTTGTGCCTTGGTAAAGAGAGCGGTAGCAGCCTCATCTGATAGCTTAAAAAGATTCTTCAGACCCGCGTGGATAACTGACCGTTCGACGCGATCAACCACCTGGTCAGACCCGGCCAACTCAATTAAAAGCATCGCCGTAGCGAGTGATGCGTCAGACTTATGTCGATTAGATTGCCTCTGATGAGTAGGGGAGGGTTGCTGAGGGAGTTGACCGGTGGAGCGATTCGAATTGGGGGTCTTGGTGTTCATTTATACTACCTACCGTTTACATGCGCATAGCTACATCTCGTATCAAGAAAGTTATGATTGGTACCGCTTCGCATGTGCTGTAGGGGGTGACGCCAACGCGAAAGATAATAGATTGTCGTAGCTTAGTAGTTAGCCAAAGGAGGTAACGCCGTGATATCAAGGCTGCTTTTTCAACAGGCTGAAAATTCGGCTCGATTCGCCGAAGGCAATGGTAAACTTTAGCAACATCCCATGATGACCTTTTGAAGGAACGCCTGATACATCGGGACTCGGTCTGACCAGCAATGCTTTGCATTTAAAGCATTGCTAACAAGTGCTCGGTAGGTGGTCTCATTTCGGATGGACTCGAGTGCCCAAGATACTGTATCAGCAAATCCTGTCGGACAATAATCGTTACAGAGAAAGCCATTCCCGCTCCTTGAGATGGCATCATAGTTGGAGATAGTGGCTGAAATCCCACCTATGTTGCGTCCTACGACCAACGTTCCTGCCGCTAGCGCCTCAAGCTGGGTAATTCCACCGGGCTCAAAGCGTGATGGCATCAGAAATAGAGTGCTACCGAGAATTATCCGCAGTGCTTCAGAGTGTGGGACGTAATCGAAGTGCGCAGCGATCCTGCCGGGGTATCTGGCACGTAGGTATCCGATGCAAGCAGCAAGATCTGCGGCTGCCTTATCGCCTGATGTCAAAGGCCCCGCAAAGAGGATCTGAGTCTCCGGGTGACGAACAAGAATTTTTTCAAGGGTAGAGTGATTGCTAAAAGCGACAAAGCCAGAGAGGAGGCTAAGTCCCTTCTGCTCAACCATTCTACCAACGCAGCTTATGAGCCGTGCTTGAGGATCCCGAGCGAGGCCGTAGCGTTCTTGAAGAAGTTCTTTTGTTTTTTGCTTTGATATCATCAGCCGTTCAGGAGTGAGTGCCACTCCACCATCGTTGCCAGATAAATGGGCAAGGTAGCGATCGACATCTGTTCGGTTAATCCCGTTGCTAATTCCAAAAACAGATTCTTTCTTGTGTTGAAGGACTAATTCCAACCCATCGCCGCCGTGCAGCGAGACGAGCTGCTTTGCATATGGCTCGCTCACGGTGAGAATTCCCCCAGAAGCATGGTGTGCTGCCGCCATAGTGAGATTGAGTAGGTCGTATCGGTGTGGATCGCGGAAGCCAAAGAAGTGCTCTGGGGCAAGATTGAGCATAGGCCACAGGTCTTCGTGGTTTACGTTGGTGGGAAGTCGTCCGTGGTAGTCAGCTCCACCGTTGTGGATCATATGAATTGTTTTGCATGCTCGTAACCACGGTGTGTCCCGATATTTTTGGTCCAGCGCTGCTATGGCTGGAACGCAGGCAGTCATCCAGTCATTGGATATAATTGCTGACGGTCGAATGCCGAAGTGGCTGGTGGCTATAACTTCAAGAGTTGCGCGCGAGAGTACAACAGCTCGTCGAAGCTGCTCGTCGGCGAAGACAGGTTGATAAATCCGGTCAAAAACAGATGGATTAGCGAGAAGAAAAAATCGCACCTGCTCAAACTCCACAAGGTACACAGAAATCGGTATTGTGCTTGCGGGTCGTCGGTGGCTGGTGGTCCCTGAGCAGTAAGTCGGTCCGAGATGGATATCCACCGACCCAACGTAAGTTGGAACCTTAGTGTAATTATCAAACACCAACCCCTGCTCTAAAATGCGTTTCGCCGATGGATGCTTGCTGCCATTGTGGAAGGCGTACAGTGGGGAGATCACTGTGACTGGAATTCCAACCCGTGCGAGCTCGGGAGGTAGTCCTGCAATCACCTGTGCAAGGCCACCAGCAGCGGCGTGTGGCCCCTCAGGGGTGCTGAACACTATCTCTCCAACGCCGTAGTTTTTAATTACCTCGGCGATAGAGTGATCATGAGCAAGACGGTCTATCATTGTCGGCTCATGGGCGAGAGTCGCTATGGCATCTTGCAGGAGGCGACCAGCTCCCACGAAAGGGACGTCGCGACAAGCCGAAGAGAGCGCAGGTTGTATCTCGGTGTTGTTTCTAATCGCCTCAACGACGCGCGAGATAGCCAGTGCTCGGGTTTTCTCAAAGTTCTCGTTGCGTGCACGCGCAACTTCGCTGTCGTCGTGCGCAATCCAGAACTTTGCGTCGTCGTGCCACGGTCTTCCTATCCAGATTCGGGTGGGATTTCCATTTATACTGAGAAAGACTGCTGCCCCGTGGTGGCCTCGTTGGGATATGCGCAGGGTGTGAGTAAAGGTGTGAATACGTGACTTGGTAAGGTCTATGCGCTGAATTAGCTCATCTCGCCAGGGGGCTGCGCACTCATCATAGCTTCCCCAGTGTATGAAAACCTCCACCTCGGCCCCACGTATGCGCGGAAGAATCATGCTTGCTTCGACAGTTACTACGTTACTTTCGACCCTAACGGTACGGTTTAGTTTAAGGCGTGAGCGTGTAGCAAGCCGATGCAGGGCGGTTGCAATATCGAGAGAGGGGCCCTCTGGAAAGACTAGTGTGGCAGGCGAATCGTCCAACTCCAGTGAAAGAGATGGAGCCAGGGGTTGTTCTAACTGATATGCGCTTTCCGAGGGCGTGGACTCCACCCTGCTGCTGATAGCCAGATCTTTTTGCAGGATGGTGAGCGACTCTGCCGAGAGAGATGGGGTTGCGTCGATTATCTTTTGTAACAGATTTGTAATTTCGGTGCGTTCAAGCTGCTTGGCGTGTCGAACAAGAAGCCGTGAGAGGCTTCGGTGCGTGACGGTCCCGGGTCGAACGGAGAGGGATGTAGGCAGGGAGTGTTTATCGATTTTAAGTAGCGAGAATTGTTGAGAGTGAAGATCGAACTCAATCTCAGCCTTCACCTCTGTTCGAGGTATGCGCGGCGAAGGATAGGAGGTTTTGCGAGAAGCACGGAGGCGATCTGCCAATGAGCGATAGGTAGGGCCGTTTACCCGTATCTGAAATCTAACTGAATCTGTTTTAGTGGTTTCAACACCCATTACACAACTCCCCAGAGAGTTGATGATGTAAGGGGGTCCATCGATGCGATATTTTTGAGGTAACGTCTTTTGTTAGTAGTGCCTATCTGAGGCCGAAAGGTGCTCAGTTATGTAGTTGTTAACCCCATCCTCAAGAGAGCGGATCGGCTGGGAGTAGCCGGCTGCGATTAATTTATCCATCGGAGCTTCAGTAAAGTTCTGATACTGAGTTCTCAGTGGCTCGGGCATATCAATGTATGAAATTTTGACTGGAACCCCAATCGACTTACAAACAGCAGCGATTAGATCGTTCCAGGAGCGAGCTTTGCCGGAACCAAGGTTGTAGACTCCGTTAACCGAAGAGTTTTGCAGTAGCCACCACATAACGTCGGTGCAGTCCTTGACGTACACAAAATCTCGTTTCTGTTCACCGTCTTTGAAGTCAGGGTGGTATGACTTAAAAAGTTCGAAGACCCCTGTGCTCTTGATAGTGTTAAATGCCTTAAAAACAACACTCGCCATGTCGCCTTTGTAGTACTCGTTTGGGCCGTACACATTAAAGAATTTAAGTCCGACAATCGACGAGAGTGCGCCGGTTTGTTTAGCCCATAGGTCGAAGAGGTGCTTTGAGTATCCGTAGGGATTAAGGGGTTTAAGTCTCTCTAGGGATCCTTCATCATCTGAGTAGCCTTGAGCACCATCTCCGTAGGTAGCCGCGCTACTCGCGTAGATAAACCGGATCCCCCGAGATAAGCAGAATTCCGCCAGTATCTTGCTGTAGGTAAAGTTGTTCTCGAGCAAATAGTCTACGTTGCGCTCCGTTGTGCGGGAGCAGGCACCCATATGGACGATTGCGGTGGGCGTAAATGACAGGGTGTTGGATCGAACAGCATGAAGGAACACATCTTTATGGATAAAGTCAGCGATCGACTTACCCACCAAATTCTTCCAGCGCTCTGAACTACCGATTTCGTCGACGACAACGATGTCGCCAATACCCTTCCGATTGAGGGACGCTACGAAAGCGCTTCCAATAAAGCCGGCACCACCTGTAACAACGATCATAATCCTACGAGGATACTCGCGCACGCATGCGCTGTCTACCTTTTAGGCGTATGTGATGCAGCGGTCTTTCGCAAAGCGGACTTTCTGCAAGTTCGCAGCCTTATCGTCTGTGGCTCTGTATCCGAGTGCGCAGGCCACGCGAGTTGAGTACCCTTGGCTGGAAAGATTGAGAAGCTCGTCGTATTTTTGTGGATTAATGCCCTCAAGAGGGCACGCGTCTACTCCAAGCAGCGCTGCGGAGCTTAGCAAAAATCCAAGAGCTATGTAGCTCTGTTTAGTTGTCCAGTCTGGAATTTTGCCTGCTTTTGAAAGGTGCGAGACAAACTGCAAAATCATCCCGCGGTAGGTGTCGAGAAGCGCAAGATCCATCGACCGGGTCTCTGCGACTAGCGAGAGAAAGTCTCCGACGTATTCCTCAGATACATCATTTTTTGAGGCGAGAACAACGAGATGAGAAGCGTCTACAACTTGAGTTTGATTCCACGATGCCTCTTGTAGGGCTTTTCGAGTTTCAGGTGTCTTCACCACGATAAAACGCCAAGGCTGGAGACCGAAGGATGAAGGCGATAGCACAAGCGCTTCTTCAAGAGCAGCCCACGTTTCTGCGGGGATCTTTCGCTCAGCGTCGAACTTTTTCGTAGCATAGCGCCAGGAAAGTTGTTGCAAGAGGGTGGTAGCGGAAATGGGCGTGCTCGTCATGGTGTCTCCTAAGGTTAACGGTGAGATAGTACTATTAAAGATCCAGCAGGTAAAACACGTTCGGTGTTTTTTTCTTTGAGCGCCAGCGATTCAATCGATATAGTCACGCCACAGTCATTAAACGCATCAAGCGCAATATTTCGAGCAACTTCTGAAACGCTTGCGGACGCATGGTTAGTAAAAAAGACCTCTCCAGCCTCTGGATCAAGGACGTTCAGTAAGAGCGTCATAATCTCTGGAGTTTTCTCTTCAAGGGTCCACGAGTTTTTCTTAGATACGCGACTAAACGAAGGTGGATCGATAATTATGATATCGTAGGTCTGGCCTTTGCGGGCTTCGCGAGCCATGAAGGCGAGTGCATCATCAACAATCCATCGAATTTTAGTCTCAGGGATAGAGTTTAATTGAGCATTTTTTTTCGCCCATTCGATTGCGCGTTTTGAGAGGTCGACATGCGTAATCGCCACATCACCCCGTTGGGCACAGAAGAGACTCGCCAAGCCGGTGTAAGCGAATAAGTTGAGCACTCGCAGTGGACGCCCCTTGGTCTTGCTCATCGAAGAGATAGTCTCTCCTACCAGCGGCAGATACAGTGCGTGCTCTGGAAAGATCCCGATCTGACCATTCGAATTGAGTTCGAGCTGAAGAGAGATCTCTTGAATCGAAACTACTATTTCGCTGAAGCGGTTGCCGGAAAACGCCCAACGGTCGGGGGGTTGATAGGTAGCCTTGGCTGCGTCCCACGCCGAGGCCGGTAACCGCTTGCGCCACGAACTGAGCGAAGACGGACGACGTAGGATAGTGGAGCCAAATTGCTCGAGTTTTTCTCCGTCTCCGGAATCGAGCAGCGTGTAGCCTGGGATGGTTCGGTTCATGGCGGGGAGTATGGCACAAGGTGTCGAGACATTCAAAAACAGCTCAATGAAGGGCGAAAATATGCCGAATGTATTCTTGCTGTAGAAGTAACTGGAGGTGTCGTTTGTAGTGGCAGTGGTTGCCGTAACAGGAGTAAGTCTGTGAAAAATCGTTCAAAAATTGAAGAAGTTCAGTTTTACCTAGATCGTTCCCAAGAGTGTCTCGTAGCAGTTCTTCGCAGTATCATAACAAACCCTAGATTGCCCGAGGAGGAAAAGTTCCTCGCGCTCAAAATGATCGCTGAGCACCATCAGATGGTTGCCTCGTTTGTGAGTGAACAGCTTAGAGAGGGAGAGCTCAAAGGCTACAAGATAGCCGGGGTTCAGCCTCCAGCGGGGTTATAGGATAACCACCTCGAAGCCGTTCCAAAAGCTATGGCTAAAGAGGTGGATGTGAGCTTTGCGAGAGACCCTCGGCTCGTGATTCCTTTGTCACGTTCCGGTGCATAAAACGGAAACGGAAGATGTCGCGAAACATGAGGGCTGCGTCGACAGCAAGATTCACCTTAGAACCCGGGATGTTCGTCCAATTTACTGGCACCTCTTTGATCGAAAAACCAGCTTTTCGAGCGAGGAAAAGCAGCTCAACGTCAAAGCTGAATCGGTCTGAGCGTTGGTGTTGAAAGAGGAATTGGGCTGCATCTCGGGTAAAGATCTTAAACCCGCACTGCGTGTCCGCTATTCCGGGAAGAATAAAGAAGTTTACGCAGCGGTTGAATATTCGACCGAGCAATCTTCGATGAATAACGGTGGATACCTTGGTTTCGTGGGATGCGATTGCGCGTGAACCTATAGCTACATCAAACCCCTCATCGAGTGCAGCGAGGAGGCGAGTAGTTTCTTTGATGGGAGTTGCACCATCAGCATCGGCAAAGAGCACTCGCTTGCCGCGGCTATTGAGCGCCCCGACGCGTACCGCATGCCCCTTACCCGAGTTGCGGGCTAGTACGATAAGCCTAACCTGATCCCTAACACGCTCGAATTTTCGAACAACATCGGTGGTTGCGTCAGAGCTGCCATCATCGACCACAATTATTTCATAGGAGAGCGCGCTGGCGTCGAAGTAATCGATCATGTCGATTAGCGTGGGCGGCAGTCGCCGTTCCTCATTGTACGCGGGAACAACTATGCTTAGGTCAACCGGTGTGGCGGTTATCGGCTGCTTTTGAATCCATGAGTTTATACCCTCATTCATACCCTGCTTTTTAGCAGTATTGACGAGGTTAGGGTAGATCTCGACCCGATCAGGATAGGGTTAGCGCACGTTCTACTTGGCTTCTAAGACCGAATCGACCTCTTCTAGTTGACCGATTACCTCCGACACTGGCTGAGCATCAATGAGGTCAGCTTCTGGGAGATTTTCAATGTCACTAGTACCTGCCTTTTCCTCCAGTTCGTTTCCGAGCACAAGCTGCGGAGTTCGTCGTGAAGATATGTCGTTCTTTGTGCAAGACAACCAGCTTTGTTCTCCGATGATACCCTTGCTAAGTAACCGATTCGAAACGGCTTCAACTTCAGCAGGGCCAAGGTAGTAAGCCGGTGGAACGGGGATCGCCGGAATCGAGCGTTTCTCAAGGAGATACCTAACCCAGACTTCGGCTGCCCGATAGCCGCGTTCAACGGGGTCGGCTAACGTAGCTGCAGAGATAGTTGTTGTAGCCCGCATCAAAGGCACAAGCCTGCTAGTGCCGAATCCCATGCGCTGTAGGAGCATTATCCCGACCTGGCTTGATGTACACTCCCATCGTTCGTGCTCAAAATTCACGTCGGTGCAAGCGAAGTCAAGGGTCTTTAAGTGTCGCGCATACAGTTTAAATCCATCAGGATCATGTCGCAGGAAGGGCAGCACCCCGAGCCACTTGTAACAACCCACTAATAGACCAGATGCGGGACCTACTGGCTTTAGGGTATGTCCTAGAAGCCAACCTATGTTGAGACCGCGCTGCAGCCATGATGTAGCACTTTCAAAAAACGCTTCATCGCTCAGCCTTCGTGCTTGTCGGTGGAGGAAGATGACCGCAAGTATGAGCGCATGTTCAGGCCCTGAAAACGATTCTATGAAATCTCTACTAGTAAAGGGTTCATCTCTGGGCTCAAGCCGTTCCGGTTTAAAATACGAGATGGCATGGAAGTAGGGGCTTTGCAGTGATTTGCTCCTGAAAAACCGCTTGAGAAAAAATTTTGAGTGGTCACTTAAATTGTGAGGGTCCTTGTCGAAGTCAGTAAGCAGTGTGCGTACTATACTTGTCACTGAACTCGGCAAGCTTCCGAGCGAATCTGCGAAGGCACCGGCGTATTCCCAGCTCTTGGTTGAGAATCCACCCGAGCCTTGTAGTTGTGGGTCGATGGCAGTCATGGGCAGATCTAACTCCTCAGTACTTCTAGCTTCCGTTGTTGCTATCGACAGATTTGAGGGTTCGCTGTAGAAAATCCAATCAATTCTTTGGCAACAGGGTGAAATTAAAAAAGTCGTAATTGTAGGTAGTTACGAAAGATTCCAAAACGTGTGTTGTTGCTTTGCAACAAAAAACGGTTTGGTAGGGGCGTACCCTTCGGGTCCTTTAACCAGAGTGTTTTTTACTGAAAACCGCCCAGCCAAAGAGGGTTTTAGCGACTTTCTCGGGCATTTGAGTCCGTGGTATCAACGAGTCAGCCTATGAAGATAATAGATTCAAGCATCGTATACGAGGGAAGGTTCCGAACCGTTAGGGAACGGATCGAGAATTCTCAGGGCAAAACCTTCCAACACGAGACCATAAAACATCCAGGGGCGGTCGTGA
>JBIIHY010000406.1:0-2672 GCA_044235305.1 Bdellovibrionota bacterium | reverse complement strand
AGCGGATCTTGGGTCGCTCTTCGATTTTTGGCACGTGGAAAAATCCTCCATGTATCTCAGACTTCGGCGAGCTCAGTCGAGTCGCGGATACACGTCCGGATTTTCCCCATACCAAAAATCGAATATCAACCCAACCTCCACTTTCTCGCTACGGGTAGGTTTTGCCGCGCTTCCTTAGGGAAGAGCGGCAACTGTCGGCCAGAGTAATTCAAAAGCTAGTTGAGCTTGGTAATGGGGAATCACTTCTCGTCCCTCTTTCTCAAGGAGTGAGACCGGGAAGCCCGGTGCAATTCGAACTACGTCCACTACCGCGTCGCTTACGGTAAAGTATATCCGCCAACTCCCACTGCTTAGGCGCTGTTCACCATCTTTTGGCGCAGTAATGCGGTGCCGTCTACTTGGTTGGGGTGAGCGCGAGAGGATGTCATGGATGCGCGGAAAGAGCTCTATACCCCATTTGCTAGTAAGCCAACCAAACTGCTGCTCTGCGAGAGGGCTCAAGCGGACTACGTAGGGTGCTACTGCACCATCGTGGTCTACCTCATCGAGCCACCCCTGCCTTTGGCCCGGATATGAGTCTACCGCGCTGATGTAAGGCTTGATGTCTAGTATCGGCGTACCATCGAGGAGATCTGTGCTACCTACCGTGAGGGTAAGGCCATCAATCTGAATCAGCGGCACTGATGTAATCCCTAGTGGATTCGGTCTGTGAGGAGAGCGAGTTGCAAAAACACCTCGGCGGTGGGTATTTCCGCGCGGGGTGCGAACCATGGGGCGCCAGTTCTGGTTCCTGTCGAACCACCAGATCAGCCATATCCGTTCGAACCCGGCCAGATCTTTTAGCGCTTCCTCGTAGTGATTACCTGGGTAAAGTTCGATGGTGTGTTTGGCTGAAGGCTCTCTCTCGGCTTGACGGGGAGTGTCGAATTTAAGTTCAAAGCCGGTGCGGATAACGCCGATCGGCTTGCAGTGAAGAGGTCCGGCGGTCATTCTACCATCCCATCGACTGCGACGGTTCCCGCCGAAGGGCGGTCACATTGACAGCGTAGGGGTGGGGGTCCGTGACGTTGCGACCGATACTGAGGAAAACCTCATGGTTTCCGATACTCGATTCGATAGTACACACCGCCGCTGGCTGCACAGGAAAGCCTGACAGCTTTATCCGTAATACTTGAAGCGGGAGCTTCAACGGGCCTGGATTCAAAGGGTGAGGGGCGAAGAAGGTTTTCACCTCCGTCATGTTGATGAAGGCTATGTTATCGAGGTAACAACTGCTCGCCGAAACAGGCGTCATAACTTGAGTAAGTGTGTGGGCGCTGACTTCCCCGTGTGTTTCGGTGTGCGCCAGTAGCTGGTCGTATTCCTCCTGAAGCTTACCGGATCTTATAAGGAACTTCACATACTCGCCAGAGATAATAATAACTCCGATCGAGTCATCTTTATAACGAGCGGTATAAACGAAAATTGAATTGGTATCGCACGAGTAATGAATTGGGCCGAGAGGAGCATCGGGACACACGTGGAATCCATAGCACTCGGCGCCGATCCTATCTGTTGCAGTAAAGCCGCTGGCTAATTCCGGCCTTGGTGACACCAGCCCACCTAAAACCCCACGAACCCCATTCATAATTGAGCGAGGTGCCGGAGTCGCCTCAATGGTGATGCGCGAAAGTGTGGTAGAGGGGGAACCGCTCATGGGAGATCACTTCTCTAGTACATACGTTAGGGATGCTAGACCCTTCCGGCTAGGGTAAATGCTCTCACAGTTTAAGGGAAGCTCCGAAAACGGTTTGGTCCTTCAAACCGATTAGCTACGGCCAGATTCAACACTAAAACAACAGCCGCCTAGCTAGGCAGCCCGGGCAAGAGTCGCCAAGGGGGTTGTCACGTTCACAGTTTCAGATTCCCGGCTACGACGCCCCCAGGCTATCTTTACTAATACATCGAGGTTGTCGCGGCTGCTCTTAAAGGTGCACGTTGGCGCTTCGTTGTGTGTAAGAGACCAGCCCTTGAGCGAGAGACGAGTATGATTGAGTGGAGGGAGTTCTTCTGAGGACTCTATGCCAGGGTGTAAAATGAATGCCTTGAATGCAACAACGGAGAGGCGACCGGCAAGAGCTTCGACCGGTTGCTGGTCTGGTAGGAACTCAGTCACGCGGTGTTCAGTCAAGGGACCTCGCGACCCAGTTTCAAGGTGTAGGGCTGTTAGAGCGTTGCTTAGCACCCCATCGAGAAGGATTCGACTCAATGACTGGCCAGCCACTATAAGCAGCGATACATCGCCGTTTGCAAACCGTGCGGTGTAGCAGAAAAGTCGGCGGTGCTTAGATGAGAGCGCAAACGGTACAAAGGCTCTCTTCTCTTCAACGAATGAAAGCGACACGAAGGTCCGAGAACCCGGTGCTTGTAAACCTGGTCGAGGGCCTTTGCGCCTCGTCCAGAGGCGAGAGATGTAATGCAGAAGAGCCGGATAGGAAGGGGGGAGCACTGATATATCAACCCGATCTCTGTGTAATGCCAACTTCAGCATGACAGCACTCTACAGGGCATGGGATCCTTAAGGAAGCATGTGCGAGTGCTCCGATATGGCTCAAAATAAATGTTACCGAAATGAGGTGATCGCACCTGTTCGGTAAGGTCGTTGGCTCATAATTCCATGTTACCGAAATCGA
>JBIIHY010000104.1:0-9030 GCA_044235305.1 Bdellovibrionota bacterium | reverse complement strand
GTCCATAGGTCCTTATTGGGGAGCACGTGCGACTGAAGCAGGCGAACGCCATCGGAGCACTCAAGCGAAAGTCTGCGTGTGGCAGAATTTACAAAGTGGCGGAGTCTGTTGTAGGTGGGACGAGGTCCCACCCTGAGCTTTTCTGCTACCCTGGCAACACTTGAAAATGATACGCGCGCCTCGTGCAAGGGACGCGCGGGGATGAGCGGCACTCCTTCCACCTTTGAACGTGGTCGATGTGTTAGGTGCTCAAGTTTACCAAGGAGCTGCAAACCTTTTTTAGCCTCCACCTCAAGTTCATGCACGCGGGCGCGAGCAATTTTACGATTACGGGGGTTGTTCTCTTTAAAGGAGGCCCGCCACATTGGCTCAGGAACCGTAATACGTTGAAGGGTCTGAAGCACAACGCCCTTAGCAACCATCTCGGTTAACTTTCGTGACCCACAGGCGACGAGCGCGCGCACCCGTTGCGGAGAAAGGAGAGAGAAGAGCGCCTCCCGCGTTGCGCTTGAGCGCACCACTCCGTAGGCGAGACGCTTACGCACTGCTTTTTTCGGCGCCTTCAATACAACGTCTAGCACACGACGCTTATCCTCAACCGCACACAGCCGCAGGAGATGGGGAAGAGAGTAGCAGACTAGCTTAGAACGCTCGGGATCTGTTGCGGCGAAAGCACATATCTCTTTGACGAGCGACACCAATCCGCCACGATTTTTAATCCGCGCAACTGACGGCGCAAGCTCGCGTAATTGAAGGGTTGGGCTCTTAAAATAAGGAATCTCAACACTTGACGCATGCTGCTCAAGATGATTCTTCACCAGATGCAGCAGCACCTCGGCATGCGAAAGCTGCAGCGTGGGTGTTACAGCCTGCTCAGCCGGGTCTTGCTTCGGGATACTAAAGTTTTTGGAAGTAGTCGATCTCACACTTTTGAAAAAGCTTGTATTGCAATGTGTATACGCAGACGAGGAGGCTATACCAAACGCCACTCTGGATACACTACCTTGGGAGTTCGAATCTGATTGGAATAGAATTATCCTCAGAGACCTCAAAGTGCCTACATACCACCGCACTCTTTGGACCCTTGTTTCCGAAAGAACAGCTCGTGAACGTCCGACCGCAAATCCCTACATTTACTAGGCGAGGACGCACTATACCTCTTTACCAACAACGACCAGCGCCCCATATTCCTATCATGAATACCCACCGGTCATTTATTCGCATACTTGCCCTTTTTCTCATTTTTCTAATTTCTCTTGGCGTCACCCAACTTACTCGTTTCGAACATCAGATAACTATTGCCTGGAATGGAAGCGAACTCACGGCGATTAGCCACAACACTAGACTGCAAGCACTACTCCCAACACAATCTTTTCAAACTATAACAGGTTCCTTCCAGCAATCTCACTGGGGAGAGGCTGGAGTCTCTCAGGTAACAGTTGCCGACGGCGGACTCACAGAGCTGTTTTCCGACAAAAGGCCGGTTTTATACCTCTTTGGTCGTTCGCTATGGGGGCATCTTCTTCGGGGTAAGACCTCTCCGCCTCCGCTATCTTTTGACGACTGGACAGCCGAGCGCCACTTGTCGGAACCCGCCCCCCTCTATCCACACCAACTCCCCGCCTCATTCACGGCCACATTAACAGTAGTGGGACGCGGCGACACGGTGATAGCGCTGCACGGAGCCGACGAGTACCGGATAAACATAAGAGACGGGTTCATCGATAACGATGCCTCACTAAGCAATTCAGTAGAGACCCTCTCTGATGAGTGGTTAGACGAAGACATAACAACGAACGTCCGCCGTATCACTAACTTCTTCGCCCAGATGCTGTGCGGCGGACTTGCTTTGCTTATTCTCTTTCAAATAGTGAGCTCGCTTACCACAACCGTTACTCCATCGTGCACCAGACGCATCATGGGTACACCAAAGCGCTTTTCCCCCTCAACCCGAACCCGAACGTTCATCCCCGCGTCGGTTTTAGCGTCAGCAGCACTATCATTCGCACTCTCTCTTTATTTTGCGTACGCCGTACTTGGCGGAACACCGCATATCCCCGACTCTGCCGTCTACTATAAGCAGGCTATCCTGCTCGCCAAGGGAGCACTATCATTCCCTCCTCCGGAACTATCCCCGCTGGAGCTTTTTATCCCCAACGGGGCTGTTGCTACGCCTTCGGGGTACACGTTTCACTACAATCATTTCTGGCCAGCACTACTTTCTGTAGCTTTAAAGCTAAACGTGGCACCAGCTCTCAATCCAATCTTCTCTGCACTGAGTGTTATTCTCCTCTACTTCGTCGCTCGGCGGTTTTACGATACCCCCTCGGCAGTTGTGGCAGCGATACTCTCTGCTCTATCCCCCTTTGTAATAATCATGAGCGGTGACTTTATGACCCACACGGCCACCTATTTTTTAATCGTGGCATCCCTACTACTTACGCTGTCATATCTAAACAATCCCCGCTGGCTCGTCGGGATATCGTGTGGCCTGACGTGGGGCTATGCTCTTGCAATTCGTCCACTATCCGTGAGCACAATCGCAGCAGCGTGTGCAGCGTATATGGTAGCTACATCCCCACAACGCGCTCTTGTCCGCATGAGTGTAGCTCCTATACTTGGCCTAGCCGCAATCGCTTCTCTCTATTTTGTCGACAATTGGCTAATCACCGGAAATCCTCTTATCTCGCCCTATACCGCGTTTCACGGCGTATCTGTAGCACCTCGCAACCTCGCCTTCGGCTGCAACTGGATGGAATCCACTCTCGGATTTCTTCCGCAGATCCTTTTTGCACCCCCGCTGGGACTACTGGTGCTTTCTCTCTCTGCTCTAACTCTTATTGTCGAGCGCTCTCGAAAGGAAGTCTTTCTCTTCTCGATCCTTCCACTCGTGGTAGTAGCGCACTGCTTCTACAGTAGCCACGGGTTGCACGGGTATGGGCCTCGTTTTCTCTTTGAAAGTCTTTTTGCTGTCTTCATAACAGCTGGTCGCGGGGCACAGCTTCTGTGGGAACGGGCTTCCAACGCCGTGCGAGTGCTCCTTATTCCAGTAGCTCTACTATTGATTGCATACAACGTCACCGCCCTTGTTAAGGTTTTACCCTCATACAGAAATTACAACTTCATCAACTCGGAGCTTGCCTCTGAGATACAAAAACTAAAAAACAAACGGGCCGTCGTACTGGCCGAAAGCGCCACATGGCACTCACTCGATGTGGCAACCCGCCTGTTTGACCCAACATTCGAAGATTTTATAATCCTGGGAAAGGATCTAGACGGATCTCACTACGACCTCCTCAATCGACTCGCGGGTCGGCCGCTTTATGAGATAAACAATGACCAGCTCGTTTCAGTAAAAGACTAAATCTTGATGCTGACAAACTCTCGAAGAGGCGACCTCTTCGGGAGTTGCTTGTCATACCGATCTAAACGAGCCGATCATGGAGACCACCGCGAAGGTAGAAAATTGAGTGGCTTTTGCTGCGACATCAGCGTTTTGCGTATTTTCAATCTTTCAGAACCAATCCCTTAAGGTATTATCAGAGTAAGCCGTTGCCCAAAAGTGCTAGCGGAGTGCTCGTGCGTCGTACAACCGCAGTCTGTAATAACAACCCATCGCTCAGGTAAAAACATATGCTTTGCTTACACATACTTCGAAGTTCCCTGGTGGCACTGATGTGTGCATTATTAATCACAATTACCCCAGCTTCAGCAGCACCTAAATCACGAGCAGTCATCTCAGCAGCGAAAGCTGCAGTCCAAAAACGAACCCAATTTAAGAGATCTTTCCAGAGATTAAGTGCCGCTGAGAAAGCAAAGGTGAAGCTTGCTCTTAAGCGAAACGCCGCAAGATTCGGCGAGGACGATGACGACGACGGCTTGCCCGATATATATGAAGATGCAGATGGCACAAATAGCTGTAGCTCTGATAGCGACCAAGACGGCACTCCCGACGACGATGACAACGATGAGGATGAGGGTGAGTACAAGGGAACTGTAACCTCATACAGCGCGGGAACCCTGGTAGTTAATGGTGTTACGTTGACGGTTACCGACGCGACAGTCTTTGAGGAATTTTCCGAGGAGGAGCTGGTTCCCGGCGAATGTATCGAAGTCGAAGGACGTCTACTATCCGGTGTCCTAACAGCTACGAAGATAAAATCTGACGACGACTGTACGTAGTAGTACAGGCTTCCGGAAGCGGGGGCTTACCCCCGCCCGCCCCATGAGGCTCGTAGCGAGGCCTTTGCGCCGTGGCGAGAGTATTGTAACCTCCCGCCATGACTACCGCGCGCACCGTTTGTGGATTTACACCGTACCAATGGCTTGTACTCTTCGCTGCCTGGCTAGGCTGGGGGTTCGATGTCTTCGATGCAATTCTCTTTAATTACGTCTCGCGCCTGTGCATCCCTTCCCTACTTGAACTTTCACCCGACCACCCGAACATCAACTCGATTATCACGTTGTGGACCGGGATAGTAACGAGTGTACTACTTGTGGGCTGGGGTGTTGGCGGAATCGTGTTTGGAATCCTGACCGATCGACTCGGGCGGTCATTTACCCTACTACTGACGATGCTTACCTACTCGGTTGCAACCGCTGCCTGCGCATTTGCGCCAAATATCTGGGTGCTTATCGTATGTCGCTTCATTGCAAGCCTTGGGATCGGTGGTGAGTGGGCTGCCGGAGCATCACTCGTTGCAGAGACTGTACCCGAAAAGAAACGTGTTACAGCAGGAGCCCTGCTCTATACGGCTGCTCCAGCCGGCCTCTTTCTAGCCACTTTCGTTACCGATTTATTCACTCGCCAACTCGATGTAATCGCCACAAATTCCGACTGGGCGTGGCGCGCTGTGTTTCTGACCGGTCTGGTACCAGCGGCGATTGCTATCGTTATCCGCATCAAGGTTAAAGAACCTGAAAGCTGGACGAAGCACGACTCTGCTCCGCGGCTCCGGGAGTTGTTTACCCCAGAGCTTAGAGGAAAAACGATGAGCGGTGTTGCCATGGCAGCTATAGCTCTTATCACCTGGTGGAGCGTGAGTGCCTTCATACCGGCTATCGCTAGCTTCCTAGCAACTGAGTCAGCTACCCCAGCATACGGCACGCTGGCTGATACCAAGGCACACTACATCACGATTGGATCAACTGCTTTCAATGTAGGTGGCCTTATCGGCACACTACTGACAATACCGGCTGCGCACTACCTCGGACGACGTATGATGTTTGGCACCTACTTTTGTGCCAGCGCTGTCTCTGTCGGGCTATCATTTGGCGGTGACTTCTCTCCTGAAACCCGGCTCTACCTCTTCTCGTTGATGGGGCTCTCTCTTTTTGGCATTTTCGGCGCGTTTACCTTCTACCTACCGGAGCTTTTCCCTTCGCGACTACGTGGCACAGGGAGTGGATTCTGTTACAACGTAGCGCGCTTTGTTACTGCGCTTGGGCCCTTTGTAGTAGCAGATCTTGCTCAACGCGCGACATCAACAGCAGCGATACTCTCAATTGTGCAGTGGGTCGCGATTGTACCTGCTCTAGGTTTTCTTCTCGTACTCCTTGGGGTCGGGCGTGAGAGCTCACCGCGACAAGCGCAATGAGTACAAACCTCACCACCGATGTTGCAATTGTAGGTGGTGGCCTAGCCGGGGCGTCGGTCGCCTATGCGCTTGGTGCGCGTGGTATTCGGTCAGTCATCGTTGAAAGCAAGAACGCGCTGGCTCAAGGTGCTTCAGGGAATCGTTACGGACTTCTGATGCCGTACATCTCAGCCAGCGCCTCACCGGCCGAGTCACTGTATAGCGCAGGCTTTACCCATACAAAGAACCTGCTCACGGAGACGCTCAGCGATGAAGGTATATTCGCACAAAACGGAGGTCTTCAACTCCCCTCAAGCGGTAGGCTACAGAGGCTTCTTCAAGGCTCAGAAGAGCTACGATCCTCAGACCTAATACAACGAGTGACGGCTCTAGAGGCGTCAGAGATTGCAAATTCTCGCCTTACCGAAGGCGCTTTTTACGTGGCTCAAGGGGGATACGTACGCCCCCCTGCTCTCGTCTCAACCCTCGTTGCTCGCCACGCTCCTCTCACCTCTGTAATCTGCAATGCAGGAGTGGTCTCAATCCACAGCGAGAAGGATGCCTGGTCACTCTACCTCACCGATGGCACTGCTCTCTCAGCGAGCAAAGTCGTTATCTGCTCCGCCTTTGAAGCAGCTTCTCTTGAAGTATGTTCGTGGCTCCCCCTGGAGCCAATTCGCGGCCAGACAGTAATCGTTAAGAGCTCTGCTGCCTCAGAAAATCTTCGTACCCTTCTCTGCTTTGATGGATACATTACCCCTGCGCAAGGCGGAGAGCATTTAGTTGGTGCAATCTACAGGCACGGGGACCTTTCATCTGAGGTCTCTGATGAGGACTCACTCACCATCATTAAACGCCTACATCGAGCGCTACCGCAGCTTGCGCCCGATTCGTCTGAAGGGAAATCGCTTATCTCTGCCCGCGCATGCTTTCGAACGTCAACCTTTGACAGGCTCCCGTACATCGGAGCACTTCCTGACTTTCACACAATGTCTGAATCCGCCCGTCGCTACCAGTCGGGCACAGACCTTACACAACGGGTACCCCTCTCTTTTTATCCCGGAATCTTTGTGTCACTCGGGCATGGGAGTCGCGGACTGCTTTCGTGTCCCCTAGCGGGAGAGATTATCGCCCGAAGCATCAACGGCGAAGAGCAGAGATCTCTGCATGAAGCAGCTCGAGTGACAGCGGCTGAGAGGTATGTGTACCGAGCGCTTTCGACCACCAAGGCTCTATGACGCACTGCTCTTAGCCGCCATGATCCCCTTCACAACCGCCTCTCTCCGCGCTTCGGTAAGTACAGCAGATACAGCAGCACCGACATTTAAACTCTCCAGCGGCCCAAGGCGCGGTACTGCAACCCTAATATTCGCAGCCGCTAAAACTTCCGGTGAAAGCCCCTCCCCCTCTGCGCCAAAGAACAGAATTGTTTTATCTGGCCATTTGACCGAGTAGAGCGACTTGGCTTCGTGAGGGGTTGTCGCTACAACTGAGTACCCCTTAGCTTTTAAGGGCGCGAACATGCGCGCGTACTCTTTTACGATTGCAATGGACATCTTCTCGGCTGCACCCTCTGCAATACGACACGCCGCCGCAGAGAGCGTGCTGATGTGTTGGCTCTGTATAATTACCGATTTTACACCGAAGAAGCAGCAGGTCCTCAGTATCGCTCCCACATTGTGAGGATTCTCAACCCCTTCAAGTACGACCAGAAGCCCGCGCTGCATCTCAGCCATGTGCTTGATTAAAGTACCGGCTGCCATAAGCGGTAACGGCTTAGCCTCGATACACACCCCCTCATGGTGGTCAGTTCCCGCGATACGTGATAGCTCCTCGAACTCGACGACCTTTGTGTGAATGCTACGCTTTTCGCACCAGCGCAACACGTGACCGAAGTCCTCTTCCTGCTCCTCAAGCACTACAACCCGCCGCATATCACCTTTACGAGCTTCAAAGAGCGCATGACACTGCTCGACACCGACAAACTTGATTAAATCTTCTGTGGGCCGCCCGTTAAATACAGGGCGAGTTGCACCTCGCCGAGAAGCGCGGTTTGTGTTACTGGTTCGGGGTGGTCGGTTCTTCATGGTAGAAAAAATTAATTCTCACATCTGCGTCACCCGTCTTGGACAGGAGCAGCTTTTAATTAATGAGCTGCAAACGTGCGCGCTCGCCCCTCATTGTAGCGAGATTGCCCCAGGAACGGTAGAGATATCGGGCATAACTGCCGCGGAACTAGCCGCCCTCCCACCTTTTTTCTCGCAACAACTTCTGCCTGATGCTACTGCTGTGCAGGCAGAGTCTATCCAGGGGTGGGCTCGTCTGCTCTTTGAGCACATTATTGAGCGTCTTCAAGGCGAATCTGCATCCCCATGGCAACTCTTGATCTACTCACCGGAAAGCGCTGAACGCGGTGAAGTTTTCAGTCGAGCACGACTTATCCGTGAGGCGCTGCTTGGTATTTTAAAGCAGAAGCGCCGCTCGCTACTAAAGAACCTGATAGATGAGCCAAATGCCACAGCGACTCAGGACACAGTAGTACAACTCCTTCTTATCGATTCAAGTAAAGGTTACCTCAGTCTTTCTCTCCCTGAAGAGAGAGCGTTGTTAAAGGCTGCTCTTCGACCAACTGTTGCTGGATACGAGGCTGTAGCGGATGACAAATCCCCACCCTCTCGCGCCTTTAAAAAGCTCGTTGAAGCTGTGCGTGTTTTTAATCTTCCCCTGCCCAAAGGATCACACTGCGTTGATCTCGGCGCCTCTCCCGGTGGCTGGACCCACGTCCTTGTAACACGTGGCTGCACCGTAACGGCAATAGATAGAAGTCCGCTTGATGCACCACTCATGCGCAACAAAAGGGTCTCATTTATCAAGGCCGATGCCCTTACATGGGTGCCAGAGAAGCCAGTCGACCTCTTGGTGTGTGACGTCATCACTGCCCCTGAGCGCACGTATGAGATGCTGACGACGTGGCTTACTAGCAAGTTGTGCTCTGCCTTCTGTGTTACAATTAAATTTAAGGGCGACCCTGACTTTGGAGTACTCACCAAGCTACGTGCACTCCTTTCAGAAAAAACCACCTGGTGGGACGGCAAGCAGCTTTGCCACAATAAAAATGAAGTGACTGTTGTCGGGGTTTTGAGATAGGTACTTGGTACAAACTCCGATAATCCCTTGCACAAACCCCTAAATACCCCCACAGTAAGTCATGCCTACAGTTCCCCTCTACAGAGCCCACCCGTGGCACGGAATCCCTATCGGTGACGAAGCGCCAGTCGTTGTAACGTGCTACATCGAGATCGTCCCTACCGACACGGTAAAATTTGAAGTCGATAAGGCCTCTGGCATCTTACGCGTCGACCGGCCACAAAAGTACTCAAACCACTGCCCTTCGCTCTACGGTTTTATCCCGCAAACATACTGCGGCGATGGCGTTGGTGCGCTGTGCGGTAAA
>JBIIHY010000405.1:0-2700 GCA_044235305.1 Bdellovibrionota bacterium | reverse complement strand
ACTACGAGCCCGAATTGACCCTGGTAATACAACTGTATAATACTAACCGGGTAAAAGCTCAAAGGTTCTAGAACCACGCAAAAAGCCTACCCTTTCTGGGACTAACCTTTTGGCTCAGGTACTAGCCGTGAGTTTTTAGGCTTAACGCGGGCGGAACAAGGCCGCGAGGGCGCCGAAGCGGATTCGTGCGGACCTAGAAGGTCCGCGCTCCAATGGGCAACACCCAGCTAGCCTACCAGTGGTGAATAAGAGTGTATGATAGGGCAGCGTCATCAGCAACGCGGATTGGCTAACAATACCCAACCAGATCCTGCGCAGCGTATCAGTGACCTCGTGAGCCAAGAGATGAGGAGAGTGCCGCGCGGAGAGCCGCTGCCTTTATTCAAGGAATTCGTATCCCCCTATCTTGTCACTGACGCGAGAGTTGAACAGTTCCTTAAGATTCATCATGCAGAGGTAGCGCTTCCTCAGCGCTCTTCATTTTCTAGCGCCCTTTCCGAAAAGCAATTCACCGAATTTTTGGAGCAAGATGCCCCAGCATTGCAAGACCAATACCTGAAGTATAAGTCCAGGGGGTTCACTGGATGCTATGATCTCTCTGCCGATACCACTGCACGGCTTAACCGCTTTGTAGCCGGCTGCGCTGAAGCAATTTTAACAGCAAGGGGCGAACATCAGTACACCGGTGTAGCTATCGGCAACCGTTACTACATTGTCGATTTCACAGTGGATCAGTTTTTAGCATATCCTGAGATCGTTCTGAGAAGTGGCACCTGTGCCAACGACGAGATGCAGCAAGACACTTCGAAGCCTTCTTACGCCGGTTTCCTTATCTTACCGTGCTATCAGCTTCCTGGCTGATGTAACGAGCGATACGGGAGGCTCACGCGAGCTACCTAAACTAAGCTTCTTCCGAGCTGACCGACCACTAGCGCCCCGAATTAACCCTTAACCCACAACTGTATAAGATCAACCGCGCAAAAGCTCAAAAGTAACAAGATCTTACAAAAAACTCACCTCTCTAACATCACATTCGAACAACCCCCAACCATAACCTCGTTTGTCGATCGAGAGATCGTCAGAGTACTTACGTTGTATGTAAAAGGAAAATGATATGACAAATGTTCCACAGCCCCTCCTCCTCACAGTTAAGGAAGTAGCTAAGCTCCTTCGCATTCATCGCCCAAAGGTCTACGACCTGATTAAGGCCGGAACCATTGAGGGCTTTAAGCTTGGATCCGATTGGCGTGTTAAGCGTGAGTCGGTTGAGAAGTTAATCGGTGAGATCCCAGAGGACTTCTTTGCTGGTTCGAAGTCGGCCATGAAGAAGATGGCTGCTAACGGAATGGATCACGTTAAGCTCGCCTCGTAATCAGGGAGCTGTAAGACGATCTCTCAAATACTCCCTACTGACTCGATACAACGGTATCGCCACGGAAGGTATGAGGAGGAAGCGGGTCGCAGCGTTGCTGCGGCCCGTGCTTTTTTGTGTAAAACCCCTTTGACCGATCCCTGCGCGCTTCCTATCCTTATAAGGGGATGAACGCAGGAACCGATAACAAAACCAACCAACTCAGATCAACGCTCGGTGTCAGCCGTCAAGAGCGCATAGCCACGCTCTCTTCAACTGCGTGGGACGTTGTCGTTATTGGCGGGGGAATCCACGGTGCCTGCGTTGCAAAGCTAGCAGCGCGTGCTGGTCTGCGAACTGCTCTCCTTGAGTGGAACGACTTCGCTTCGGCAACCAGCTCACGCAGCTCGAAGATGGCACACGGGGGATTACGCTACCTTGAGATGCTCGACTTTGAGCAGGTCTTTGAGGGTATTAAGGCACGTGAAGAGCTCTTTGAGCATTGCCCACACCTGGTGCACCCTGAGCATTTTCTTATCCCAGTCCCATCATCTGCGCGAATCTTTAAATGGAAGCTTGGAATTGGTCTCTACCTGTATGACCTTATGGTCCGCTCCCGCGAACGCAAGCATAGCTGGATTCCACGTTCTCAGCTCCCCTATCAAACCTTTAACAGCAGGCGCACTGATTTAGCTGGATGCTACCGTTACACTGATGGGCTGATGAAGGATGCACGCCTTGTGATTGAGCTTATCGTTTCAGCAGCCGAACACGGCGCAACCACACTCAACTACGCTCGAGTTGATGAAATTAAACAGAATCAAGAAGACAAAGGCCTCTGTATTAAGTGGAGCGACACCCGCACCGGACAGCAACACTCGCTGCGCACTAAAATAGTTATAAACTGTGCAGGGCCGTGGGCTCCAAACCTGCGTGAAGCGGGGGATCCCCTGCCCGCGCCCCCTGTTGCATTTAGTCGCGGCTCGCACCTCATCTTCTCTACCCCGTGGAAGGAGCCATCGCTCTTCCTACCGCTCCCTGAACGGGGGCGCTACTACTTTGTGTGGCCTCATCCAGCAGGGACGATGGTAGGCACTACTGAGCGCGAGACATCCGAGCTTCCGGTAGACCCTGCTCCGTCCGAAGATGAGATAACAGAGGTGCTGGAAAGGATTAAGCGTGACCTACCTGGGTCTGGGCTTACCAGAGATACCCTGGTTTACGCATTTGCTGGCATCCGCACCCTTCCAATTCGTCCAGGCGGTAAGAAACGAGTCAGCCAGTACTCGCGAAAACACATCTGGAGCTTCTCGCGTGGTGTTCTCTCGCTTGTTGGGGGGAAGTATACA
>JBIIHY010000103.1:0-9080 GCA_044235305.1 Bdellovibrionota bacterium | reverse complement strand
GTCTTTATCGACAAGAAGCAGTCTTAACTGTTCTTCTTCCATCGACGGAGCAACCCCAAACCGAACTAACCGAGCACAGGCGTGCGGTACACCCCACCCCACCTGATCTCACAGTTTCTCCTGTCGGAGGGAACCTAAGCTGACATAATGAACGGGAACTCTTATCTACTATTTTCCCTCAAAGAGCTGAAGAAAACATCTCTATTCAATAAGTTAGGCGGCCGACTGTACTATAGTTACAGCTACAGCGCTCCCCTTAGACTCAATCCTTACTCGCTTATCCAGTACTACAAAAGCTGCTCCATCAGCGGGGGTAAAGGTCGCGCCATAGCGCTCTTCTAGCACCTTTTTATATGCTACGAGAAACTCGTCTGCTTCCGCTCTTGATTCCCACTGCGTTATCCACAGCACTTCACGCTGAAGATTATCACTTTGAAATACCACCACGCGATCGCCGAGCCATCCTTGCGCAGCCGCGTTGCAATCAGACCCAACCGAAGCATTCGAACACAGAATTGCCTGAATAATGAACTCACCAATGATGTCTGAGTAAACAACCTTTGCGCCACTATTCCGAGGCACAAACTCATCTATCGCTGGTATTGTGGCCTTTAAAGCATTCGGGTCGAGGTAGATTTCAGGATGCAGGATCTCTCGCGTGTTTTGGGGAGGAGATTGGAATGCTGTATCTATCCCCTGATATCCCTTCCTACTACGCAAAAGAGTGTGACTAAATCGAACTCCTTCAGTGTATGGAAACATGAGGATCTTTTGGAGGGCTTCCGGAATAGCAGAATGCTCCTTCTGTGCTCCTGATGACGCCTTACGCTCCTGCTGCGGTATGCTCGAATCAAGGCTAGCCTCTTGCCGTAGAGGCCCCTTGCCACCTTGCGCTCGAACGCGGTCAGTTGTTACCAGCATCGCATCCCCTTCAACAAGCGCAGCATACGCAAGCAGCATATCGCCATTTTCCTGTTTCGGATCGAGCATTTTTTCAAGATCGTAGTATTGGTCCTGGAGTGCGTGGGTCAGCTCATGTGCTGCCACATCAGCTTGAAGACCTTCAGGTATCCAGTCTGCCATGACAAAGTGCTTTTTCTCGGGGTCATAGTAGCCCCCGATCTGACTGACATAGAGATCTACGATACCCTTCTCATAGTCGAAGGACTCAGGGATCACCCCTATAGCCTTATAGACCACCTCTTCTCGTTTTACCTTTTCAGGTGGCAGCTTCTCTTTAATCGTCTCAACGAGAAACTTTCTGATATCCTCTCGGGTAGCTACAACGCATGGCACCTCAGTCTTTGGGCTTAATCCCCTGATAGCAGACACAGTCGATAGCATCTTCTGCGCGGTATCACACGACGGGGGAGCGGCTAATGCCAGCGAGGGATGGGCGATACCAAAATGAAAGAATAGGGCGAAGAGGCATATAGTACGCATAAGACAACCCACTATAACC
The DNA here is from genome assembly GCA_044235305.1 of Bdellovibrionota bacterium. Classification (GTDB taxonomy): domain Bacteria; phylum Bdellovibrionota_C; class UBA2361; order UBA2361; family OMII01; genus OMII01. Next base: position 7,618 of record JBIIHY010000103.1, on the reverse strand, counting down.
GACCGGAACGGTTTTAGGCGAGGAGCTTATAATAACTCCTCAGCTCTTATTGCTGGCAACTGCTTCGACCTGTAGAATCAGGAGCCGATCGCTGGAGATGCCGATGAAATCGCGACAAAACCTGATAATTCGCAAGGCCCGCGAAAACAACCTCAAGGACCTGTCCCTTGAACTCCCTCACGATACCTTCGTTGGAATCACCGGACTTTCAGGTTCAGGTAAGTCGTCACTTGCGTTTGACACCATATACGCCGAGGGACAACGTCGCTACATTGAGACCTTCTCTCCGTATACGCGGCAATTCTTTGACAAAGTAAAGCGCCCCAAGGTCGACCTCTTAGACAATGTGCGCCCTGCTATCGCAATTCAGCAGCGCACGCGCATCTTAAACTCCCGCTCAACTGTCGGCTCGATGACCGACATAAATGATTTCTTAAAGATTGTATGGGCCAACCTGTCGACGCCTGTATGTCCGCGCTGTGAGATGGCGCTAACCAAATGGGACCCAGCATCGCTCACTGAGTCAATCGAAAGCTTTGCAGCGACTCGCCCCGATTCAACATTTCTTGCGGGAGTAGTTGTAAAGAATTCAAAAGACGCACTCCTTAGACTGCAAACACTCGGCTATTCACGCTACTTTAATAAAGATTCGGCAGAGCTTCTTGACCTAGAAGAGAAGCCTCCCGCAAAGAAACTTAAAGACCTCGTCATCATCGTAGACCGCTTTCGCTCAGGTAATTTTAACGCTGTGCGCTTGAGAGAATCGTTTGAGCAGTGCTTCTCTCTTGGAAGCGGGACTCTACATCTGATTGAGTCTCGCGAGAAACCCGTCCGGCCGCTTGCACGATTCAGCGCTTACAACGAGCCACGCGATGTTCACCGAGCCTACGAGCTCTATACCTTTAAGACCTCTTACCAATGCGGGGATGGCGAAGTGTCTGTAGAACGCCCGCGGCCCGCGCTCTTCTCGTACAATCATCCAATTGGCGCCTGCTCTGAGTGTAACGGCTTCGGTAAGATACTCGTCATAGACCCCCATAAATGCATCCCCGATCACAGCAAATCAATCGAGCAGCACGCTATCGAATGCTGGAAAGGGAACGCAGCCAAGGGGGAATTCCGTTCACTTATTGCCTTCTGCCGCGAGCGCGGCATTTCAACTGATGTCCCATGGGCGCAGATACCTGTTGAGCTTCAATCAGAGATCTTCAACCACAAATCGCGCAAGTTTGTAGGAATAAATCCCTGGTTTAAATATCTCGAAGGGAAGAAGTACAAGATGCACGTGCGCGTTTTCCTTGCGCGCTACCGTGGTCAAGTGGAGTGCCCCACATGCCTAGGGACGAGGCTTAAGAGTGATGCACTAGCTTATCGAATTTCCGGCAAGACGATTGCTGATATCTCAACTATGCCACTATGCGAGCTGCTCGACTGGTTTAGCGCGCTTAATGCAGCAGCTCAAGAGACGAAGAAATTAGCTCGTGAGTTACGAGATGTTTTAAAAAATATCGTCTCGCGCTTGCGGTATCTTGTAGACCTTGGGCTCCCCTACCTCTCTCTTGATCGGCTAGCCAGAACGCTCTCTGGGGGCGAAACGCAACGGGTAAACTTAGTCTCTGCGGTAGGAAGCAACTTAATCTCAACTCATTTTGTTCTCGATGAGCCGTCTGTGGGTCTACACGCTCGAGACACTGAGGCCTTAATCCATGCGCTACACGACCTGACCGATAGAGGAAATTCCCTGACGGTTGTCGAGCATGATCCAGACTGCCTGCGTGCAGCAGACTCTATTATAGAGCTTGGTCCAGGAGCAGGAGAGACAGGTGGAAACATCACCTACTGCGGCCCTCAGGAGAAGTGGTCGGGACTTGCTATTGAATCCTTTGAAGCCCGTAATGCAGCGCCGAACTTTAAAAAGACACTCTCAATTAAAAATGCTCGCAACCGTAATTTGAAGTCTGTCTCTGTAGATATCCCTCTTGAGGCATTTGTCTGTCTGACAGGCGTTTCTGGCAGCGGCAAGAGCTCGCTACTGACTGAAGTTATTCAAGCAGGGTATGACCTCTACAAGGGGATAGTCCCTGGAGAGGAAACAGTTGTAGGAGAGATCTCAGGGTTTCAGCACGTAAGTCAGGTTCTTCTCGTAGACCAATCACCGCTTTCAAAGACCCCACGAGCTAACATTGCAACCTACACTAAGATGTGGGACCGGGTGCGCGACCTGCTTGCCGCCACAGACGATGCCAAGGCTCGCGGCCTCTCAAAATCATCTTTCTCTTTCAATGTTGCTGCCGGCCGCTGCCCTGTGTGCGAGGGTGCGGGATTTATCCGTGAGGACATGCAGTTCTTAAGTGACGTCTATATTCAGTGCGAATCGTGCCTAGGAATGCGCTTTCAGACCCCAGTTCTTGAAGTTAAGCTTAACGGCAGGAATGTGTACGACATCCTATCAATGAGCGTTGAGGCGTGTGGGGCCTTTTTTGAGAAGGACCTTTTCATAGCGAGCGTCTGTCGTATCCTGAGTCAGCTCGGGCTTGGACACATTACAATTGGACATTCACTGAGCGATCTTTCAGGCGGTGAGGCGCAGAGACTTAAACTTGTTCCACACATTTTAGAAGGCTCCCGCAACCGCTCACTATTCCTCTTTGATGAACCAACAACTGGCCTTCACGTACGCGACATCGAGAGGCTGCTTACTCTATTTGAGTACCTAATCTCTCAGGGGCACTCAATCCTTTGCATCGAACACAACCTACGGCTTATAGCGGCAGCAGATTGGATAATTGACCTTGGTCCCGAAGGAGGAATCTTTGGTGGCGAGATAATTAAAACTGGCACTCCCTCTGATTTTACAAAAGATTCCTCGGGACTAAACGGTCACACAAGCCTCACAGCTAAGTACCTAAGCGATTTTATAGACGAGTACAGCTCAACCAAAAAACGGCCGCGAGCCAAGAGCGCTGCTGTGAAAAACACGCGCAAAAAGAAACGCCCAGCAGATGACATTCGCATCACTGGTGCACGTGAGCACAATTTAAAAAACATCTCACTCTCTGTACCCCTCAATACACTCATTACACTGACAGGCGTCTCAGGCTCAGGTAAATCCACTATAGCTAAAGATATCCTCTACGCTGAGGGTCAGCGTCGCTACCTTGATTGTCTCTCTCCGTACGCACGACAATTTATTAAAGAGCTCAAAAAGCCAGCTATCGATGACATAAGTAACGTTCAACCCACAATCTGTGTCTACCAGCACACCTTTCAGCCATCTGCCCTCTCAACAGTCTCTACTATGAGTGAGGTATACAACTTTCTGCGGCTCCTCTACGCAAAGATTGGAATGCAGTTCTGCCCAGATCATCCTGAGCAATCGATCTCTCCGCTCTCGGCGGAGCAGATTGCAAACCATATTAAAGAGAGCGCATCCGGCTCGGTTCGACTCCTTGCCCCTGTTATAACCATGAAGAAGGGGCACCACAGAAATGTGTTTCAACGTGCACTAGAGTCTGAGATTTCCGAGGTTCGAGTTGATGGAGCGGTAGCGTCTCCATCAAAATTCGTTGAAGAGGGGCTGCAGAAGACTAAAGTTCACTCGATTGAATTTGTTACAGCGCGCTTTAACGTAAGCAATCTCCCCGTTGATCTTATCACCGAAGGCGTCGTGCAGGCGCTCGGTATTGGTGGCGGGACAGTAGTTGTCTTATCAAACACCGGCGAGCGGGTCTTTAGTGCTGAGCGCACCTGCCAGGTGTGTCATCGCGGTTTCTTTAAACCTGACCCGGAAGACCTCTCTTTTAACTCTCGCCGCGGTCGGTGCGCTAAGTGTGACGGATATGGAGTTGTTCGCGGCAAGGCGTGCCCTGAATGTGCCGGAACACGTATCAATGAAATCGGCAGAAATATCCGGCTTTTTGACAAGAACATTCATGAGCTGACCACACTAAGCGCACCAGCATTAAAGGAGATCTTATCGCGCCTCTCACGCGATAAGGCGTCGCGCGAAATAGCAGAGCCGATTGTGCGAGAACTTGAGGGGAAGCTTACCACATTAATCGACCTTGGACTTGAGCATCTCTCACTTAACCGCGAGTGCGCTTCACTTTCAAACGGCGAGCTGCAACGGTTACGGCTCGCTACCGCCATCGGGTCTCCCTTAGCGGGTGTGACATACATCTTTGATGAGCCAAGCGCAGGACTACACCCTGCCGATAATAAGCGCCTTCTCGGTAAGCTTGTAGCTCTGAAGGAGCGAGGCAACACAGTTATACAAATAGAGCATGAGATCGATAACATCCTTGCAGCAGAGCACATCATCGATGTGGGGCCAGGTGCTGGCACGCTAGGCGGTGAAATAGTGTACCAAGGTGACGTAACCGGCGCATACAGGCACGCTAAACGCTCGGCTACAGCCCGCGCTCTGTGCACTCCTCTTGCTATCAGAGAGAAGAGTAGTGATGCCTTTAAGGATTACATTCGCATTACCGGCGCAAATAAAAACAATCTTAAAAATATTGATCTCTCCATCCCCCTCAAAGGGCTTGTAACCGTTGCAGGGGTGTCAGGGTCCGGGAAAAGCTCTCTTATTCACGGTGTCTTGGGCGATGCGTTGGTTACTGGATTATCAGCAGATAAGGCTCACAAGGGAGCTTTTGGCACAGTTGAAACCTCATGCGATATCGAACGTACGCTGCTCGTAGACCAACAGCCCATCGGGAAGACCTCTCGCTCTACTCCGGCTTCATACCTTGGGATTTGGGATGAGATCCGTAAGGTGTTTGCCGGAACACTCGAAGCAAAGTCGCGTGGCTGGGGGCCTAGCTTCTTTTCGTACAACACTGGCAAAGGCCGATGTCCAACATGCAAAGGGAACGGAGAGCTAACGCTAGAGATGAGCTTCCTTGCTGAAGCTAAAGTTCAGTGCGAAAGCTGCATGGGGTCACGCTTTACCCTAGAAGCTGACTCCGTGAAGTACCGAGAGCTCTCTGTTAGCAAAGCGCTTCAACTAACGTTTGAAGAAGCGCGCACATTTTTCATAAATCACCGCAAGATTCACCAAGTGTGCAAACTCGCGTGCGACCTAGGTCTTGGATACCTTACCCTTGGCCAGTCATCATCAACCCTTTCAGGTGGTGAAAGTCAGCGATTAAAACTAGTCTCTGAGCTGCACCTCTCTAGGAAGGGGCACACGCTCTACATCCTTGATGAGCCCACAACTGGGCTGCACCGAGCTGATGTTGAGCTACTACTTAAAGGGTTACATGCCCTTACCGCTCAGGGTCACTCAGTGCTCATTATTGAACATGATGCAGACACGATAACCCAATCAGATTGGGTTATAGAGCTTGGCCCAGGAGCAGGGGCTAATGGAGGCTCGGTAATCTTTCAGGGTGCCCCACACCTTTTGCTTGAGGCAAACACCCCTTGGGCAAGCTGTCTCACGGAGCGGGTCACACTCCACTCTTCGTTTGCGGCGGAGCAGGCGGCTTAAGGATTGAACGAATCTACTATCCCTGCTACTTCTAGTAGTGATGCGTAGCTACCTCTTTCTTCCGTCACTACTTCTTGTTGTCGTGCTTTGGTTTATGCCCACAACCGACAACACCGCGGCAGAGCAGGTTCCCACTCAAACGTTAGCTGAGAGTCAGAATCAACTTATAAAGTTCACAGACGATGGAACACCGTCCAACGAACTGCGCATGAAGAAAGATGATCGGATCGTTTTCTTCCTTAACGATACGACCGATTCTCTCCTCACTCTTGAGATATCATTCGGTACCCTTACTACCCACTGCTCGTCAGAGAACTTAAAGATAGGGGATAACGGCCTCGTTGCATCGACTATCCCGATAGTACCAAAGGATTTTGCCAGCACGTGCTTTCACGATGCTGGATCGTATCCCTACACTGTCTATGGACTTAAAAAATATCCTCAAGGGTTAAAGGGCACTATCATCATCGAGTAAGAACTATCTTGATATAGCAGAGACGAGACCATGAATATTCGCCCCTCACATCTGGTACGTACTCTGCTCCTCCTCGGTTCTCTTACGACTTCAGCCTGCGGTCCCCGCCTCGTTTCCAAAATTCCTCAAGGCAGCTCTACTCCTCAAACTCTGGTGGTACAACCGGCAGATTACTCCGTTGATATACCTCGTGAGCGAATCGATTTGGTCCACAATGCTCTCACGCAAGAGCTCCGCAATCAGAAATTTCTAGTAGTCGAAGACTCTCTTGTGCAGAGCCTCTGCTCGACACCTACGTGCCCAGAGCGAGAAAGTATTTCAAAGCAGCTTTTAGTTGACGGCTTTGTGACGCTGCGCCTTTCATCATTTTCAAAGAACAACTTCATCGCCGGGTACTACAATCAGCTAACAGGTGATGTCGCTATAACCAACGCCACAGGGCTTGAGCTTATAAAGGTATCTCACACTGAGAGCGATAGCGGAGGAGTACTGCTTGAATCTGGGCAAGTAATTCAAGGAATAATCTCTCAAGTGAAAAATAGCGGGGATGATGTCTTTGAGTCGCTTGCTGAAAAGTTTGCTAAGAGCGTAGTCGAGACCCTCCCGCCCGCACAAACAACCGCGCGCGCCATGAAGCCTGAAGGAGCTGAAGTCACACTTCTCTCTGCACAATCTGAGTGGAAAAATTCTGATGCCCTATCAGTATGCGCCAAGGGAACGCCCCATTCGTTTGCATTCCTCTACACCGCTGGTGTGCTCTCTCCTCTACGCGAATCTTCTCCTGGGGAATACTGCGGTATCTTTTCAACCATAGCTCTCTCGTCTCAGCAACAAAGAACCTTCATTGAGCTACGCAGCGCTTTTGGCAGCTCGGTGCGGCGTGATATTGCACTGCCAGTAACGCCTCCGTGTGCTCTTGCTAATCGACTCTCATACTCTCCAACAGGGACCTTCGGTCGAGTAAGTTTGGCCTGTGCCTCAGTTGGAAAAGATAGCTCACTCCTTAACTCTGGATGCACCGATGCAATCCCTCAGTGCTCTGCTGAGAAATTAGTGGTCTACGCTTCGCGCTCTCCTGCAGGTGCGTTTTCAAAAATTACAGAAATAAACTCCTCTTCTGCCGCGCTCCCACCTATAGCTGAAAACGAAGTTACTGTTGTTGCAGTCACCAAGGGAGGCATTTATTCCCAACCCGCACCTCTTAAACGCTAAGCCAGGGCCAATATGAAAAACGCTCAACTTGCAGCCTACCTCATCCTTGCATTCACCTGCCTCGTCTGTGCTGGATGCTCCGGGACCTATAGGCGAGATATTCAGTTTAACCCTTCAGAGCCTCTGCGCATCGCGGTACTACCGTTTGCCGAGGTTGATGACTCCGGGGCCTTAATTCAAGCTGATGCGGATCTCTTAATCGATAGCGTAAATCCGCTCTCGACTAGCCTTAAGCAAACCCCTGCTCAATTCATGCAATCACTCGTTGAAAACGAGCTACGGAAGGCATCTCTTGATGTAGTAGTCCCCGCTATTGTCGATGCAGACCTCGTCCACGGCGGATACGGAGTGCCTGACACTAAGCCAGTGGTGCTTGATTTTGCAAAGATCTTCGCCGCCGACCCCACTCAACTGTGCTCAACGATCTTAACATGTGA
>JBIIHY010000102.1:0-9093 GCA_044235305.1 Bdellovibrionota bacterium | reverse complement strand
CGGCTTAGGCTCGATGAACCAAAGTTTCATTCGCCCCCGAACAGCTGGAGGTAGATCATTCGCTAGTACCACCACCATCTGCGTCTCCCAAAAGCTGAGGAATATCCTTTCCTACTTTTGCCAGTAAGTCGAATTTGATAACTCGCTCTCGGAAGGAGTTAGATACCCGATGTCGATCATAGATCCCGGCGAGCTGCTTGGTGAGAGAGAAGGCCAGGTCAATGCAGAGATCTTCTTTGTAGAGATCGGCAAGATCGTAAATAAAGGGAAGAGGACTCCCGGAGTGAATAAATCCGATGTGTGGAGAATAGCCCATGCTATGGACCGCTGAACATAGGATTCCATACAAAGCTGCATTGGCTGAAGTAAGAACGCGATTCGTCACATCACTCAACTCAAACTTACCGGGGGTATAACTTCGTCCCTTCCATCCTACTTGGTATTCCTTGGCTTTCTGTTCATACAGCTCTCGAACTCTCTGACCCTCCATACTCATCAAAGAGCGAAGGCTTTTCCCTTCGAGCTCCACACCGGGAAAACGGCGCAAAAACATTGCGCGTGCCACTCCCATGGCTCGCTGCTTGTTGGAAGCGGCTTCAATCTGTAATTTCAAATTGCGGGTGGTGGCTGTCGGAACAAACCCAGCTGCATAAAACAGCAAACTGTCCTCACCGACCCACGAAATTGCGCAATTTGCGGAAACGGCTGTGCGCACTGCATCATGAGTCACCGATGTCCCCGGACCGAGCAATATCGAATTCAACGTCGCGACAGGAATCGGGACAACGTTACTGTCGCAATCAATCCACTTAATGCTACTGCTGTCTACCTCAAGACGGCCCATCTCCAGGTACATGAAGGGGTACTTATCCTTGACCCGAGGAAGGGTGTCGCGGGTTACCTTGACAAATAATCGAGTGTTTTCACTCATACTCCGCCATCAGCTCTCACGATGGTCACGCGCCGGTCCCGATATGCCTTCCTTGGTCCGAACCGAATCGGCATATCATTGAGTGTAAAGAGCTCTCCATAGTGATCTCCCTGGATGACTTGGAATGAATGCGAACGGTTCTTTGTCTCTGCTAGTGCTTTTGCAGCTTCGTCTGCTGAATCGACAGTAGAGAAGACTCCTTGGAATATGAACTCGGTCGGTACGCAACACTTGCGACCAAGATAGAGGTCCCACACCGGTCTCTGCAGAGCTGTGACAATATCATCTTGAAATGATATTGGTATTTGGAGTGCGACTGCATAGGCCATGTCTTGGACATAATAGCGATAGGTCATCTTTGTTCCCCCGCCGACGGCCTTGCCGCCATCCTCCTTTTTGGGGATGTGAAGAGTTTCCCACGGATCTTTCTCATCATAACCGCTGCCCACCATGTGAAAGTCACACAGAAGTGGGTGATGAATCGGTTGACGGCCGTTCCTTGATTTAGGAGCAAACGCCGAAACCTTCATATCCAGAGAAGTAAAGGGAGCAAGCCATTCGGCTTGCTCTCCATCAGCACCCCGAGCACAGCACAACAGGCCGAGTATGCCGGACTTAGTCGGGAAATCGAGACTATCTCTCCGACCAAACTTGGAATCGTGTCCCCAGCTCTGAAGTGGCCCTTCAAGCCATAGGAGGATGTACGGGTCATTCATTTCCCATCTCCCATCATTCGACGTGCGAGCGCAGCGATATGACGATGTCATCGAGAGTTCGATTCTCGTCCTCTCCCCACTCATAACTACCGAGGCGACCGAACAAAGACCCAGCCATCTGCTCCTTCTTGTCCAGATAGTCCTTGAGGGCATCTATACTGGGCTTGAGAAAGCCCCCCTCTCTTGACTTTATCGGGGTCTCGAATGGTACCTGAATCCGTTGTCCAGACCGAACCATGATACGCGCAAATTCCCACGGACTTGCGCCTGATTGGGTTGTCTGACGAGCCGCCGGAACAGCCACAAAAAGGGCCTTCGTAAAGTGTTCAACAGCATCTCCTAGGGATATGTCTCCGAGCGTTTGACGAAGCTGGTTCGTATCGAGGCTAACATACCGATAGTAGGTAGCCGAATTGAACTCCACGTTCCCCATGTGAGCCGAGCCAGGCTCTTCGTTCAGGTCGTCGAGCGCCGTAAAAAATTCAACTTCGTTACTCACGCGATGGGTTGATAGTGCATGGGCAAAAGATGCAGCCGCCTGCACCTGCATCTCCGAAGCCTTGGCAACCATCCGACCAAAGAGAGCGATATCTAGGGCATCAATCGCTGAATTAATGGTCTTTTTTGCAATTCTAGCAAGCTCTTTTGCCTTCAATTTACTCTTATCCAGCTCATTCTTGATAGCGTAGTCGACGAAAGCGACCAACTCTGAGCCACTTATAAAAAGGAGAGTATCATCAACGAGCTCAGTCGCGATGGCCGTCGCACACTCCCTAGCTTTCTCAGAATCTAGGTCTCGTCGGATAAATTCTTTAACTAAAAGCTCCTCGACTTTTTTGGTCCGCATTCCTATTTTGACTCCCATATCCCGGAGTGCAAGCCGCACGTATCGCTTCCAACACTGCGAGCTAACTCTGGCTCTTGTTACTCCACCGACCATAGCCGTTTTCGGTGCACCCACGTCATCTCTGTTGAGACAGGTAACTGGAAACGACTGAAGAATATGGTACTCAATCATTACTTTGCTCATACAATTGTATCTCCCTGTACATTTCTGATCGGTGAAATTTGAAGAAGTCCGCAACCAAAGGCTCGCCCTCGACCAATACCTGAGGTAACGCTGCTCTTGAACCGCTCTCTATCTTTGACAACGAGAGTTCCCTTGATCCGTGCGCACTCAATGGTGACAAGCCGTCCCTCTTTTGCTTTGAACCTGAGCACATCAATACTGCCAACTTCAAGACTCTTACTGACTACGGAAAAACCCCAGCTGGTATCTGCTCTGTGACAAAACCAATCACCGATGTTTTCTCGTCCCTTTACCGGAACTAAATTACCCGTTTCTCGTTCTCGTTTCGTGGGGTTTACATCGATCTCAAATTGATACCTATCATGCCCAAAGAAGGAATCGGGAACTTGTTTGGTGTGGACATACTTGCTCAGAGAATTCGAGGTGATCGGTGGTCGATTAGATAGGATCAGGATTCGGCGGCTGGTGTGGTCGCCGCCTTTATCCGCAAACAAGATGCCGCTCGATTGGCCGCTTGCTTTCTGAAATTCGTCTCTAACATCCGCAAAGAGTCCATACACGGTTCGATGTAAGGAATAAACATCGGTGATTCGTTCCGCCTTCAGTGCGTGCCTATCAAGCTCCAAAAGACTCGCAAAGATTGTCATTGTTCGCCTCGTGCTACATCTGCTTCATCGCCTCCATGGGAGAAAAACTCCTGAGCCCATCGTGCTTTGGTGCGTGCTCCGTCCCATCCGAACCAAAGAAGCTGCCCAAGAATCTCCTGGTAATTGAGGGGCTCTGAAACTCGACTATTGATCAGCGCGAAGATACTACGAAGGATTGAGCAGGCTTCAGTGGTAGTCCGACATGCCAGCAGTCGGCGGAGTCGAGTGACCGCTTGCGGATTCTTGTTGCCGTCATCATAGCAACGAGCTATCGCTTCTCCGAGTCGTAACTTTCCTGCTCGTGGAGCTTTAGATTTGGCGAACGCAGCGGCGATTAATCCAAAAGGGAGTCGTTCATTTTCGTTTTCCAAATCAACGCCGAATCGACCAAGATACTCCCAACACTGGTACTCGGTAGCCGGGTTATCAGCACGGCGAAGTCGAGCCATAAGACCTTTGTCGCTTGAGGCTGCCTCAAGCGACGCTACAAAGCGGTGGGCTCTTGACGCCTTGGTTCCTGTTTGGTCCTTGGTAGTCTCCATACCTTAACTCTCTCTTCTCAGATAGGTTCCAATCCGTGGTCGGTTCCGGGCCCATGCCTCCAGCTGACGTGCACTCTCTTTGGGGCAGTATCGATCGTAGGTGTCGTACAGGAACGATACAAATCTCTCGCGAAGCTGATAGATATCATCGCCCTTGTTAGATGTCCTAGCGCAGACCTGAACAAGATCACTAAACCGCTTCTCCACGAGCATCCAGAAGGAACTACAGGCTTTCTTTGCCGCGCCGGCATTCTGGAGTTTCTGATCTTTAAAGTATCCCGAAACAGTAGCATACAATTGCTTCTCGAGCTTTTTAAGCAGATCCATCTCACTTTTTAGAGAAACAAACCAAATAGTTCCCATCGTATCACTAGTGAGCCAGGTGACTGACTCGACAACATCGTCGGTGCCAGAGATATATTGCTCACCAGCATTACTACTCACACGCACACCACCCGACCAAATCCCAAACATATCGGTAATGATCCGGGCCCGCTGAACTCCGTGGCGCACCTGTAAGCATTGCGATCCATCCACCTTTTCCTGCTCTAGGAAGCCAAGTAGGGATACGAGCTCCCTCCAGGGGCGTTGCTCTGGATTTACCCACAATGCTTTGGGTTTCGTTCCTGAGAAATCGACTGACACTGATGGATCGCTTACTCCCTCGGCATAGCCGGGGTGTGAGATGCCCTCTGAATAGTGAAGCCCATCCTCTCTAAGCAGACAAAATCGCGAAAGGGGGATTAGCCGACCTATCAGAGATTGCTGGAGATTCTTTGCAATCGAACAACTCTCACCTGACGGCATGTTCTCCCAAGGAGGTACCCCGAGGCCTCCACCATACATTCCGCACTGAGCAATCTGGTCATTATTCAGGAGATTAATCCAGATCGTTTGCTGCAGGGTAGTACCGACTACAAAGCTATGAAGAAAGCCAAGATGTCCAACAGCCGGTCCCGATTTGCCAGCACTCGGGCAACCCTTTTCGTTGGTTTTTCCGTTATAGCCTGGGGTGAGAACAACCGAATTATCGGTCTTTTTTCCGGCGAAAGAAAACGCCATCAGTGTCACAAGGAGCAGTGCCTTCTCGCCATCAGAGATAGCTCGTCCGACCTGGGACTCGGTGAGTACCGTTGTGTTTCCGGAAGCAACCTCTGGCATGACTGCCGCATAGGGTTTAACTGCTGCTGCAGCTATCTGGGGAAATTGGAGAAACGGCGTATCACCGAAGAGGGAGAATCGGTCGTGCCACTTATCGAGATACTCACTGCTTTTCCGCGCCATCTCGGATACGGATAATGACCCCCATGCGGATGGGTGGACATCTCGACACGCTGACTGTGCGATTGCAAGCAATAGCTTGATGACCGATACCTTCTGTATCGGATTACCCCCGAGCGCCCGTAACCCTGGGTCGGTAAATACTGCACGAAGCCCAACAAGTCCGATGTCAACAATCGGAATCCACGGCTCATCGACTACATTAAATCTGCCCGCGTTCATAGGTTCCTCGTACTAAGAAGGCTTTGTGTAGACAAATCCCAAGTCACTTCGGTACTCAATGTCCGGAAGCGGTTGCCCATCAATATCTGTCATAGCTCCGCAGGCTCCTACGATGGCCACTCGGAGGAGGGACTCGGAGAGCTCTGGGTGGCCCAAGTAGAGACAATTGTGCAGCCCGAGAGCAGTCAGGCGCCTTCGGAGTGGTGCTGGCGGAGCCGCATGAACCGGGATACGGACCTGGTGTTTCATGAGGGTTGCGGCGATATTACGCCACCGTCGACGGCTCAACCGATGTCTCTGACGTGGTATTAGAACTGATGATTCAGCCGATAAATGCGCACGGATTGAGTCGTCTTTATTATCTTGCTCAATCGCCTTTAGCAGCAAAAGTTCACAGGTTTCAACTTCCCCGAAGCGAGTCTGGGACTTATTTTCGGGCAAGGTCTTACCACCGCACGCGAGTGTTAGTGCCGCAAACTGACGAAGTGCTCGTCGACCCATTCGGAATTTACTTCCATGTTCTAGGTCATTCAAGAGTGACTCCATCCATGGTAGTTCTTTTCGGTCGGCATAGGTTCGATCGAGAATAGCCCGGATATCAGTGGGGAGGGACAGGACGCCCCGAGACTGCCATACCTCCAGACTTCTGCACAGAATGTACGGGTGATAGACCGAGGCAGTTCTTCCGAATGAACCTCGGGGGTCGGGCATCACTTTGTCAAAACCGGGAGCAATGATGAGAGTCTCTCTGGCCGCGGTCGGAGCTCGTGGGGTCTCTTTGTGGCGCCATAGCCTCCCGATTCGTTGTAGTAACATATCGCTTGGAGCAAATCGAGAGACTAAGTAGTCAGCGTCAATGTCGAGGGACTGCTCCAGAACCTGCGTACCTACCAGGAGCCGACCTCTATCGTTTCTACGTAGCCAACCTGGCTTTCCGAAGCACGATACCCACTTGTCTTCAATTCGCATTCTGTCATCTTGCGTAAAACGGGAGTGCAAAAGACCGCAGTCCCCACCACACTCCCGAACCCTTGCTCCTAATTTGAGAAAAGTATCCTGGGCTTCTTGGACCGTGTTTTCAATCCACAATATTTGCTGCCCGTCCTCAATTCGAGCAAGCACTTCGTTGATTGCGAATGTATCGCTCTCACAGAGCTGGACTCGATACGCCTCATTTGGCGGAGCTGGAAGGGGAACCTCAGTAAGGGGAGCATCTATTGGTTTACTTGTTCCAAGAGGATATGAGTTTTGATGCAATTGTTGGGTGAGAATAGCTTCCTTGCGCTGCTTTGTTAGCGTTGCGCTCAGGACAATGACCGTGCATCGCAGCTCAGTGAGAGTTTGTATCAAGGCATCGAGAATGGTGCCGGTAAACGCGTCATAGCTGTGTACTTCATCAAGGATGACGACCTTACCCGCGAGTCCGAATGTTCTAACGAACCCGTGCTTCACATTCATGACCGCCATGAGCGCCTGGTCAATAGTGCCAACGGCAAAGTGGGTCAACAATCCCCTCTTGGAGTGATTAAACCACGAACCGCCAGGTTTTCCTTCCTCTCCCATTTCAGATTCGAGAAGCCACGCGTTACTGTGTAAGAGGCGCGCGCGGTGATGGCATGTCTCTGAGAGAATAGCGGCGAGATAGCCTGTAAATCGGTCGTATATCTTGTTTGACGTTAATTGGGTTGGCAACGCAAAGTATATGCCAGAGGCATCTCCCCGACTCAAGATTTCGTAAGCAGCATAGAGGGCGGCCTCGGTCTTACCCATCCCCATGGGGGCCTCTAGGATGTAAACTCCCGGACCCGAGACGGTGTTCATAAAACGCTCTTGAGGCTCCCGGGGGGGAAATCCAAAGACATCGCGAAAAGAGAGGTTTTGTCGGTATGAGGGGGAAATCATTCCCGCCTCATCCACAGCTGCCGCGACGACATCTTGCCACTTTATCGATGGATCTTCGAAGTGCTCTCCAGAACCGATCCAATCGGCAACGGTGGTAAGCCCGGCGATAGCCCGTGCTAGTGGGATCGATCTAATCAATGGCCAATCGCAGGCGAATGTCTGCTGCAAAGCGTTGACGAGGGCAATCCGTTCTTCCTGCCAGGCCACACCGCCGAAGACCTCATCATCCGATCGATAAGAGTCCACCATCGGTGAAAAGCCGTGATGTTGACCAAGAATCTCCGGGATATATTGAGGCACCCGAATTGCCTGAAGCGCCACCTGGGTTACCCCTGCATGTCCACCCCACGTTGATTCATCTTCTGGTCGAATGTTCTCAATCTTAGGTTTATCAGGAGGGTGGACGGAACAGGCTCTCCGAATTTTTTCGTAGAAATAGGGGCTCACTTTGCCAATGTCATGGGCCGCACAGACGAGGGGGATATCCCCCGAAAAAAGGTGTTGAGCAATACGAGGGGGGAGGCGGGCTATCAGCTCTGCAGCAACAGCACCAACTATTGTGCAGTGTTCTTGAACAGAGCGACCTTCTACAGTCTCCCCTGCGCTGGAGAGGAACGTTTTTGCCGGGCACGTTGAGAATGGGATAGGTGGATACGTCCCTGTCGTTCGTCCGGGGGGCATTCTTCCAAACATTTCTTGCTCCAATGAGGGATATCAACGAGCTTCACCTAGCGGGGCTTGAATCGTCCGTTGTCCAAGGTATCTGTTCCTCACAACAAGGGGCTTACCATCCTCTAGCTTCTCACCTTCGAACTTTAGCAGAAGACTCCGTATTTCGTTCTCAAGTGCTACCCAAATCAGATCCATAGCACCATCCCAAAACATTCCGTCAGTACAGATCGGTTGTTAGCTGGCTTACAAAGCTCCACCACATTACTCTTTGTCAGTAACCGTTGCACCAGCGGCATCCTTCCCCTGCCTGTAATGATCCCTAGGACCTATAGCAGGGTGGTGAAAAACCCCATCTCCCGTAATTTTTCCTATGTCCGAGCCGCCTTTTGCTAACCCAACCTCTAAATCTCTCGCCTCACCTAAGTTTTGATCCCCCATTTTGGAGGTAACGCCGGGGAGGTTAGGTAAAAATATGGGCGTTTACACACACCAATGCCCGCTCTACGAGCGGAATCACGCCGTTGATAGTCTCGTGATGCGCAGAATGTTCATAGCGGCGAATGTCATCTGCGTGAGAAAAGAAGACTTTTCATCTCATCCTATTAGGCACCCCACCCCCATCTCCCAATACACCATCTGCCGAGCCCGAATCGGACTTCTTCCTGCCACAAACACAAGCAGCTCCCCCCCAGCCAACACCCGGCCATCCCCATCCTTCCGAGCCCCAGGTAACTTCATCACCTCATCAGGCGTCATTAAGGGGCGCCTTACCTCCTGAATCGACGTAGACACTGATTCGAGCATTGCTGAGGCTCGTTTGCCGGAGATCTGGGCGTTTGCAGCTAATACCGTTGCGACTCCTGTCATGTCCGAGATCCACTTTGCCGTTTCTAGCTCATTGGGTGCAAAGCATACTCGGATGTGACAGTTGGGGATTATGGTTTCGTTCTTTCCGTAGTGGGCGATTATTTGGGAGCGGTCTTGGCCGATGATGAGGGTTCTTAGTCCGTAGCCTGCAATGTAGCCAAGAGCTTTCTCAAAGACGGGGACTCTGCCAAGGGCGGGGAACTCGTCGAGAAGAAGAAGCATCTCGTGTCGGTAATGCTTTTCTTTGGCGGACATTGATTCGGTGTTGAGCTGGATTATTTGA